>JBBRGY010000017.1:0-16061 GCA_038223495.1 Burkholderiales bacterium
TTCGGCTTGAATGAATTGTTAGCGGCCATCCGCGATTAAATGCATAACCCCGCTGTTGCCGAACGCAAATTGCCGATGTGGGTGGCCGGGAACCATGTCCAGGTTATTAACCGTCCGCAGCGCATAGGCAACGAGCTGACCCGGGCTCGTGCTAGCGAGAGTGAAAACATAAGTTTCCACCCAAGTGCCATCACTGTCCTTGCCAGAAGTAGTAGAAACTACAATTGCGTGAGGCCCATAGTGCTCGACCGCAAATGTATTCGGTTTCAATTCTTCCCACTTGCCGCTAGCTAAAGTGAAGACTTGAGCCACGCGCTTTGGTTTGATAATAATTTTGACCGTAAGGGGCGAGGAAGCTCCATCCTCAAAATGCGGCGCACTATACCCGCCTAGTGTTCCTTGCCAGCTGCCAATGAACTGAAACATTGGCTCATTGGCTGAATGGCCCATTGGAGCCGCAGTCGTGACAGCGGTAGACGAATGCACCGAGCTTGAACAGCCGCCAAGAACAAGAGTAGCAATCAACAAATGTATTGCACGCACTTTTAATCTCCAATGGCAGCTAACACCTGAATTAAGCCGACCCGCCCGAGGAACTAGACGGAGTCTTGAAGCTACGAAGCGGGTTCGGCTTGAATGAATTGTTAGACGTCACCTGCTACCTAGTACTAACGGTAAAAGTCGTGTCGCCGCGCTTAACTACAAGAGTTGCTGGAGTGCCGTCAGGGATAGCCTTCCAATATCTCATGACCTTGAGAGCACGTTGGCCGGGTATTTCCTGTTGGTTTACGCGAAGAATTTGGTCACCAGGTTTGAGTGCACAAGTTTTTCCAGGTGCAGTTGGCAGCGCACTTGTGACTGTCACGCTGTCAAGAATCGGATTGAGTGTGAACCCGCTGGTCTCAGGCTTGACCCCAAATGTGCAATCGTCGGTCGCCCGCGTTGAAAATGACGCAACACAAAGCGCCACAAAAAGCACCGTTACAGTTTTTCCATTATTCATAAAATCTCCATGTGACGTCTAACGCCTGAATTAAGCCGAGCCGCGAAGCGGCTTCGGCTTGAATGAATTGTTAGGCACTCACGCGAGATGCCACGTTGTCTAGGAACCACTGCCGCAGATCCTCAAACTTGTCTACGCGGCTCTTAACCCCGCCGAGGTCAATGAGGTAGTGCATGTCAACAAGGAAGCCTTTTGGCGTAAGGCTGCCACCAAGCGCAGACGCGACTTCCGTGTAAGTCTCGATGGAGGCTTTGCCTTGTTGAATGAGCGCGATCTGCGATTTGAGCCGATCGTTTGCTGTGGCGGGAATGCCCGCGATTGGTGAGGCGGATGCTCTGAAGCTGTCAGGTAAATCAGAGCTGCAGTAACGGCATTTGAGCGCGCTTGGCTGAATTGGCTCGGTGCTAAACGCCAAACAACTGCGCACCGATTTCAAACAAACTGGGCACCTTCGCCGAACAAACTGGACATCACCGCCAGCCCACTGTGCGGTATAGCAAGACCAGTGAGCAGCGCCAAACAAACTGTCCGTTCAGCGGGTTAAAGTGGCCTCGTCTTTATTGGGCCTTGACCTTGCGCATGGATTCTCCTTTGAGTGCCAACTTGTGGCTGCTGTGAATCAAGCGGTCAAGGATAGCGTCGGCTAGGGCCGGATCGTTGATGAAGCTGTGCCATTCCTTGACCGGCATTTGTCCTGCGACAAGGGTTGAGCCAGTTCCCACGCGATCATCAAGGACTTCCAATAGGTCTGTACGAGCACGAGCTGTGAGTTGCGTTAGCCCAAAATCATCGAGGATCAGCAATTGGAAGCGGGCCAACTGATTGCGCAACTTCATCAGCGAACCATCGGCGTGAGCGATTTCCAGTTCTTCCAGCAGACGCCCCACGCGTTTGTAGCCAATGGTCATCCCCTTCCGCGCGGCTTGCACCGCTAATGCACACGCGAGCCATGTCTTGCCCGTTCCCGTCTGGCCAGTCATGAGAAGGTTTTGCTGTCGCTCGATCCACCCGCAGGTCAGAAGATCAGCCATGACCGCCCGATCCAGCCCGCGTCCTGGTCGGTGATCGATGGCTTCGGGCTCGGCTTGCACCTTGAGTCGGGCATTGCGCAGCAGGCGTTTGAACCGTTGGCTATCGCGCTGGCTCATTTCAGCATCGACCAGATGGCCGAACCGCTCATCGAAGGCAAGCGGTGTGTAACTCGGCTGCACCAGCTGGTGTTCAAGTCCGGCCAGCATCCCGGCGAGTTTGAGCTGGCGCAAGCGATCGATCGTGATTTGAATGGACATCGTGATTCCTCGTTACATCAGGTGTAGTAGTCGGCGCCGCGAATGTTGTCGTGCAGCGGAAGGGCATCGTCATTGGCGGCAGGTGCGGTGTGCACTGGCTGCCGTTCCAGGTTGCGTTGGAGTTGGGAACGCACGCTTGCAATGCTGTACGCGTGGATCTGCATCGACCGCTCACACGCGGCCTGCAAGCGGTCGATGCCGAACTCCCGCGCCAAACGTTGCAGCCCTTGGCAAACGCGCAGGGTCAACAGGGGGTTGCGTTTGCATTCGATGTGCTGCTGCACGAAGCGATGAAGGGCCCCACCCAACCGTTCGGTCCAAACCAGCAGTTCGGCGGGTTGCTCCTGCGCGTAGGCTTGATGGCTCTGCGGTCGGTGCTCGGACAATGTCGTGCACTGTCCTACCGCCATTGAGCGTGGATGCAAGGCGATGCGACGATCGCCGTGGAAGACTGTGACCGAGGTCTGATTGACCTTCAGATTCACGGTTTTGCCGACCAAGGTGTACGGTACCGAGTAGTAATGGCCTTCGCAGGCGACGTGATAGTCCTGTCCGATCTTGACGCCGAGTTTCCAGTCGCCGAAGTCGTACGGTTCGGTGGGCAATGGCTTCAACGCAGGCCGATCGAGTTCCTCAAACAGCTGGTGGCGGCTTTTCCCGCCAATGCCTTTCATCGGCTTGTCGTTCATTTGCCATGTCAATTCGGCGATGGCCATGTTGAGTTCTTCCAGCGTGTAGAAGACCCGGTTGCGCAGACGCGCCAGGATCCAGCGCTGCACAATCTTGACCCCGACTTCCACCGCAGCCTTGTCTTTCGGCTTCCGCGCTCGGGCAGGAAGGATCGTGGTTTGGTAGTGGGAGGCACATTCGAAATAAGTCTGATTCAGAAGCGGCCCCTGTTTTCGCGAACGTGACGTGACCGCGGCTTTGAGGTTATCTGGCACCAGCAAAGCCGGGACACCTTCAAAGAACTCCAACGCGTGAACATTGGCCGTGATCCAGTCCGGCAGTCGCTGCGAGTGCGTTGCAAGTACAAAGGTCTTGCGGCTGGCACCCATGACGCCGACAAACAACTCCACCGGTGTTCGTATCCCCGTCATGCGATCAGTCAGTGACGGCCTTTTGCCGGAATAGTCCAGATACAGGGCTTCACCTGGCCGATGTTCTTGTCGCATCACCACACCGCGGGATTTGCGGTACCGAGTGAATCGGCGCCGAAACTCGGTTTCTGACATCACGCCCGCACCCAACCCGGCCGCGTATTCTTCATGCAGCAAGGTCACGGTCACTCCGTTGCGTTGCAGCTCGGCGTAGACATACGCCCAATCGGGCTCGACGAAGATCTTCTTGTTCAATCGGCGGCCGACATTGAGCCGGCGTTCCAGCGACCGCTCATCCATGGCAGCCACCGTGGCCATGTCGAGGCTTTCCTCCTGCAATCGCAATCGATAGCGTCCGGCGGTCGTGCCGGAGATGTTGAACGCACGTGCCAATTGCCGGTTCGACAACGTTGTTGCCAGCAGTTGCCGACACAATTCTTTGAGTGAATACATAACCCGCACCGGTGGGCGGGAAGCATTGCGTCATCGGCGCACAAGTGCGCCCATAGCAGGCAACGTTTCCCGAGGTCGACGCAATTTCATCGACCGGTTCTTGACGTTGGGGATCAAGCCACGCAGAATGCAGACATCACTTGTGTCCCTGCACCCCAAGCCCTCGAACGCGCTAACGTTCGGGGGCTTTGTGTTTGCCCCGTCCTAAACTTCCGCGAAAGGGCTAAGGCATGGCCGCTCTCCTGGATGCCGGCACGGCGGCGGACAGCGACCGCTCCATCAGGCATGTCCCGTAGCGATCCGGCCAGACCCGCTCGGGTGGCAGCCCCAATTTGGCCGCAATGGCGGTCTCGATCCGCCGGGAGCGTCGGTAGCCTTGGCTGACCGATGTCACCGTCGTGCGCGTGACGGAGAGCTCGCGCGCCACGTCGGCCAGGGAACTGCCACACAGGCGCAGCTTCATCTTGATCCGTTCGTGTTGACGGCGGGAAGCCAGCATGTGTAGCGTTCACGAGACAAGTGAGACGCACAATAGCACATATGAGTAAGTTGGCAACCTCGGAAGACAATGTCCCGATCGGTCGGCGGTTGGCGGGCGTGCGTGAACGCACCCGGCTGTCGCAGAACGAATTTGCCGAGCGGATCGGGTTGTCTCCACGCGCCTATCAGAACTACGAGCGGGGTGAGCGCGAGATCCCCGCTATTACACTGAAAACCTTGTACGACGTCTTCGGCATCGATCCGTTGTGGGTGTTGACCGGGCCAGGCTGGAGTCCACCGGACAAAACGCCGTCGCCCAATCTGGACGTGTTGGAGTCAGTTGTCATCGCGGTCGAGAAAAACCTGCTGAAGACTCATCGCAAGCTGGCACCGGCCAAAAAGGCACGGCTAATCAAGGTGCTCTACCTACACTTCCGTGGCAAGGATCGTGTCGACGACACCCATGTCAACGAAATGGTGCAACTGGCAGCGTAGGTGACGCGATGCCTGATCTGACTCCAGAGCCCACGGTCACGTATCTACGCCGCGGCTCCCAGCCTGACCTATCGATACCGAATGCTTCACCCATCGAGAACCTGGTCCATGAACTGATGGGCGAGGCCGAATTGGATGCAACGGTTTTCGATGCCCAGTCGACGCCGCAAGATTGGAAACCCGCCTCGCCACTGGTGTTGATCGAAGCCAGAAAGCAGGGGCCGCCGTCTGGTCATCGCAATGCCATCTTGTGTCCACAGTGCGACCTCTCGACGTGGAAGGGCAGCGAGCAGTGCTGGAACTGCGGCTTCAGACTGCTCGATTATTACGAGGAGGTCGCAGCCAATGAGTTCGCAGAGCGCAAACTGCGAATCGAAGGACGGATCCGGCGCGAACGCGAGAAGCGGATGAAGATCGCAGGAATGATGGCGCTTGCCGCATTTGCCAGCATGATCCTTTCATCCTACTCACCCGCATGGTTTCAGATGCCGCTGTTGTTTGGCGGAATGGGATTGCTCTGCGTGGCGAGCGTAATTGTAAAATTACACCAGTAACTCCGCAATTTGTCACCGTACACGCGGCCCCGTCAGCGAAGAACCTGACTGTGAAGCTCAATGCTTTGCATAGTTACGAATGGATGCGCTGCATCGGTGCGGTAATGCGGTCGGCTGCGCCAGCCATGCGGGCTTGACAACAGCTTCGCGACACAGTTGGACTTTTCGCCCGCGGGGGCTATGCTCCGCTTCGGGGACAACTTCAAGGGAATGACTCGTGACCAACAAGACGTTGCTGTCGCTTGCTGCGCTGGTGGTGCTATACGCCGGCGCCACGCAGGCCGCCATCACCCAGCCCTATCCGCATCATCGTCACGTTGCCCCGCCCCCCGGCACTGCAGCAATAGCCGCTACCGGCAATGCCGCCAACACGCCGGGCGACGAATACGAAAAGAAGATCCATGCGGCCGAGCAGGTGTCGCCGCTGGGATCGGATTTCACTGGCGAGAAAGTGAGCCTGTACGACGGCAGCACGTCGTTCGAGATCACTGATGTGAGCCTGCCCGGTAACAACAGTCTGCCGGTCCGTATCGCACGGCGTTTCAAAGTCGAGGACCGGCATAGCAAAGGTTACTTGCCCGGATTCGGCGATTGGGAAATCGATATCCCGCGCATCCATGGAACATTTGGCGGTCGTGGATGGAAGTTGCAAGGGGCCTCACCCTATGCGCGCTGCACGACGCAAGCCCTTCCCGACGTCGCCGATCCCACCGTGATTGTGGATTGGTACGACGTCTGGCAAGGCAACTATGTCGCGTTACCCGGTCACGGCGATCAGGAGCTACTGGTCAACGATCAGCCAAAACTTCCCGCCATTACGGATGGCCAGACATATCCGTGGGTCACGAGCGGCCTGACGCGCATTCGCTGCCTGCCCAATACGGCCAACGGGTATCCCGGCGAAGCGTTTGTTGCGCTGGATACGAATGGCACCCAATACACCTTCGACTACGCGGTTTCGACCGCCGCGAATGCGCTTCAGGTGCCCACCCGGGATAACAAAAATCAGGTAAATTTCGGGCGCCTCGACGTGTCGTTGCTGATCACGCGCATGCAGGACCGGTTTGGCAACTGGGTGATGTATGACTATTCCGGCGGCAACCTCATGGGCATTCGGGCCTCCGATGGGCGTGAGATCAAGGTCAACTGGAATGGGACACAGATCCAGTCTGTGACGGCAAACGGACGCACCTGGACCTACGCCTATACGCCGGTCACCGGCCACGCCTACACAGCGTCGTTGACTGGGGTGACCCAACCCGACGGCTCCGCGTGGACCTACAGTGGTGTGGGGACGCTCAAGCCCCAGCGGGATGCCCCTCAGGATGGCGGTGCGAACTATCTGATCTGTCCCGTCGAATCCGATGGGCGATATGACTCTTACCACTTCACGGTGGGTCATCCATCCGGCGCCAGCGTGGAGTTCTACTTCGTCTTTGACCGCACCTACCGCACCCACACGCCCCCCAAACCGTGCCAATTTCCTGGCCAACCTGTGCCCCATCCCTATGCCGCGCACTATTGGGACTCGTATCAACTCAACACGAAAACGGTAAGTGGCGCTGGTATCGCCCCTCAGCGATGGACCTACGACTTTCCCACTGTGGCGTCGCAGTTCTACACCACGGGCTTGGCGACGGATCCGTGCTCCAGCTGCCAGCAAAGCAAGCTCGTCACTGTCACTGGGCCCGATGGCAGCTACCAGCGCCACACGTTCGGTGTCATGTATGGCTTGAACGAAGGCAAGCTGCTCCAAGTCGAGCGCGGACTGGGCACGGCTGCGCCGCTATCGACCACAACCACGCAATTGATGACCGCGGCGGAAGTGGCGAGCCAGCCATTCCCGGATGCAGTGGGGAGCAGCCGTAATCTTGTTTACTCATTTGACAATCGTCTGCGTCCAGTCAAACAGACAGTCATCGCGCAAGACGGCGCGACCTTCAGCTCGACCACCAATAGCTTCGATGCCTTTGGCCGCCCGCTGAGCGTCACCAAGTCCAGTTCGACGGGCGGTGCTCCCAAAACGGATGTCACCGCGTATTACGACGACTTGACCCAATGGGTCGTGGGGCAGGTCGCATCCCTGACCAACACCAATACAGGTCTGCAGGTTTCCCGGACGGACTATTGGCCTGCCACCGCGTTGCCGCAACGCACTTGGAGCTTTGGCCTGCCACAACAGTACATGACGTACGCAACCGACGGCACGCTGGCCACAGTGGTCGACGGTCGCAACAACACCACAACGTTTTCCAATTGGAAGCGTGGCGTACCGCAGACGATCCTGTTTCCCGCGACACCAGAATCTCCATCTGGCGCCACACAATCGGCAATCGTGGACGACAACGGCTGGGTTACCGCAGTGACCGACGCAAACGGTTACAGCACCGGCTACGGTTACGACCTGATGGGGAGGATGGCCAGCATCGCATACCCCACTGGTGACAGCACAGTGTGGAATACCACGACACAAAATTTCAAACAGCTCACGGCACCCGAAAACGGCTTCCCAGCCGGTCATTGGCGCCAGCTCGTGCAGACCGGCAATGCGGTCAAGCTGACCTACTTTGATGCCTTGCTGCGGCCGTTGGTAACGGATGTCTATGACGCAGCCGACGTCAATGGAACACTGAGCCAGACTGTTTTGCGCTATGACGCGGGTGGCCATCTGGCATTCAAGTCGTACCCCACCACCTACAACATCAATTACGCCGCGATCACGCAGGGCATCCGCACCACCTACGACGCGCTGGATCGCCCATTGCGGGTCGAGCAGGATAGTGAGCTAGGTGTGCTGGCATCCACCACGCAGTACTTGCCCGGGTTCAAGGTCCTCAAGACCAACCCGCGTCTCCAATCGACGCGTATCAGTTATCAGGCGTACGACCAGCCTAACTACGACACGCCTAACGGCATTAGTAGTCCAGAAGGCGAGGCAACCGAGATTTACCACGACGTGTTCGGCAAGCCGACCCTGCTACGTCGCCGCAACGCTGATGCGAGCATCGACGTGCGCCACTACTACGTGTACGACGCCAATCAGCGCCTGTGCAAAAGCACCGAACCCGAAACTGGTGCCACCGTCATGGGCTATGACGCTGCGGGCAACATGACCTGGTCGGCGGCCGGCACTGGGCTACCAGATACCAGCCAATGCAATACAAACGAAGGCTACTCCTCTGGGCGACGTGTGGATCGCACCTACGACAACCGCAACCGTCTGACGGATCTCACCTTTCCGGATAGCAATGGCAATCAGCACTGGACCTATTTCCCGGACAGTAAGCCCGCACAGGTCACCACATCGAACGATGCAGGTCGGACCACGGTGGTCAATGCCTACACTTACAACAAGCGGCGATTGCTGACGGGTGAAAGCATCAGCCAGCCGGGCTGGTACACATGGTCGTCTGGCAACGGCTACGATGCAAACGCCAGTCTGTCTACGCTTACTTATCCCACCGGATTATTGGTCGACTACGCGCCCAATGCCCTGGGCCAAGCCACCCGTGCCGGCACCTACGCTACCGGGGTGATTTACTACCCCAACGGCGACATTCATCAGTTCACCTACGGCAACGGCATCGTGCACACGATGACCCAAAACGCACGTCAGCTTCCGACGCGTAGCCGTGACGCGTTCGGCGCTACTGCAGTGCTTGACGATAGTTACGACTATGACGCCAACGGCAATGTCGCTGCTATCAGCGACGGACTGCCTACTGCCCGCGGAAACCGCACCATGGGTTATGACGGACTGGATAGATTGATTTCGACATCGTCTCCGATGTACGGCACAGCCGGTGCGCACTATTTCTATGACGTGCTCGACAATCTAAAGACGGTGCAGGCACCAGGCCGGGATCACACCTATATCTATGACCCCGCCAACCGCCTGACCAACGTCACCAATACGGTCGGTGGGGCCAGCGTAATCGGATTGGGCTATGACGTCCAAGGCAACCTTGCTAACAAGAATGGTCAGACCTTCACGTTCGATTACGGCAACCGCCTTCGCGTTGCGACCAGCAAAGAAAATTACCGATACGACGCTGCTGGTCGTCGCGTCCTGGCCGCCAGTCCGACGCTGGGAAACATCCTGTCCCAATACAACCAAGCCGGACAATTGCTTTATCAGGACAATTTCCGCACGAGCAACAACTATGAATATGTGTACCTCGCCGGCAGCTTGGTCGCGCTTCGCGAGCTTCCGTTTGCGGGTGGGGTGAATGTCAAATACCAGCACACCGACGCGCTCCGATCGCCAGTCGCTGTGACGGACGGCAACCGAGCGGTAACTGAGCGAAGTGAATACGAACCGTTCGGAGCTCTCCTTAACCGCCCTGCACACGATGGGCCGGGCTATACCGGCCATGTCAGCGATGCGGCAACGGGCCTGAGTTATATGCAGCAGCGCTATTACGATCCCAGCATCGGACGGTTCCTGTCCGTTGATCCGGTGACGGCCGATGGCAACACAGGAAGCAACTTCAATCGCTATTGGTACGCCAATAACAACCCATACAAGTTCACCGATCCAGATGGGCGCTGTCCCGAGTGTGCGGGGGCCATTATTGGTGGAGGCTTGGAATTAGGACTTCAATTATTCACGCCAGAAGGACGAGCTTCGTATATGGCCGCTGGTGCAGCGCTTGCCAACGGCGACATAAGAGGAGCGATTAAGGCGGGAGGAGCAAATGTTGCGAAAGTTCTCGCTTCTGCGGGCGCCGGCGCGCTAGGTGCAGGTATTGCTGGCAAGGTGGCGCAAGTTGCGAACGCCATGTCGAAAGGAGCTGCCGTCTCTGCAGCAGCAAAAGTAGCGGTGAACACGGCAATTCGGGTGGGCGGCAATGGTGTCGCTGGTGCCGGCGTTGGAGCAGCAAATCAAGTAGCAAATAACGCTATATCTGGCCAGCCGCTCTCCCAAGGAACGGGCGGTGCCGCAATCGGCGGGGGGTTGGGTGGAGCTGCTGGGGCAGGCGCTGAGGGCGCTCTAACTAGCAGGGCACAAACGTTATCAAACGGCACAGGATCATTCATCGGGGGAAGCGCGGGAATGGCAGCCCCTGGCGCTGCTACTTCAACCGCAGAACGCGGTGGTGCTGTTGCGGGTGCAGCCGTGGAAAAAGCGGCAACATGTACTAAATCTGGAAGTGGAGGTTGTTGATGGCTGCACTCCGTGCCAGTTCTGCTCAAATAATGCTGCGTGCTTTTTTTATGATGGTGTTGTTCGGTGTTAGCGCAATTTGTGCAGAAATCATGCTTATCTATGCAATTAATTTATTTCTTCATCCGGCGCGATTTACATCAATCTACGCGTTGATTTTATTTGTTTGCATGGCAGGGTTCATCCCTTTCCTGCCTACGCCATCGAGAATAAGCGCTACTCAACTTGGGGTGAGGCAGCGCGTATCACTGACGGTTGAAGTCACGATCATGGTTGCGGTCGCGGTGATTGCCTCATCGCAATACGTATCTAATAACGGTATTTTTATAGGGGTCGATGTAGCAGTGGCTGCTTATTTTTATCTCCTCATTCTGGCAGTTACGTTTGTTTCTAATTTTTCCAAACTGAAAGCGCACTGAAATGATCAAAGGACCAAAAAGGTGGCCAGAGAGCCTTAGCGTTTGAATCTCTCGCACAGCACAAGGCCCGCATTCGCGAGCCTTGTGGTTTACAGCGATCACGAATCAGCGAGCGGCTTGTGCGAGCACCGAGTCGATGACCTGGCTGACGAGCTTCTGCTGTGCTTTGGGCAGACGGCTGAGTTGTTCGAGCTGCTGTTGCAGCTTCGGCGCCGGCCCGCGTTTGCCTGCGCTGCGCTGCGCGGGGATGCCGATCAAATCTTCCATTGACACGCCAAGCGTGCGCGCAAGCAGCGGCAGGGTCGAGATCGGCACGCGGCGTTGACCGCTCTCGTAAGCGGTGATGGCCTGTTGCGACACATCGAGCAGTCCCGCGAGTTGGACCTGGGTCAGGCCTTGATCCTTGCGCAGTGCCGCCAGGCGCTCGCCGAAGGCGATGAAAAAGGCGCGTTCTTCGTTGCTGATCGCCATGGGTGCGGAAAGAAGGTGGGGTTGCTGCATACCGTAGGCCTGAGGTTCTGGGATCGGGGTTGAACATACCACGTAAACATGTAACATTGGATCGTGGTTATTTGTTGCTTTACCCCCTTGACAGGTTTTTGCCCGGAGCGCTCGACATGCCGCAAGCCCTTGATCCTTCGTCAGCGATCTTGTCCGCCCCATTGCTGCCGGCCCATGCTCCGGAGGTGGTCGTAGTTGCCGGCGAGGACGACATACGCTTCGCTCGCGGCCCGCGCAGCTACCGGGTGCGCGGCTTGGCGCGCAACCTCTCGGCCGAAGTGTTGAAGGTGACGCTGCGGCTGTCGAGTGGTGAGCACTTGCACCTGGACACGCTGGACCTGTATCAGGCGCGGCAACGCAGCGCGTTCGTCAAAGCCGCCGCACTGGAACTGGGCGTGGCCGAGTCGGTCATCACCGGCGACCTGTCGGCGCTGGTGCTGGCGTTGGAGCCGCTGCAGGAACAGGCGATCCGCGGCGCGTTGCAGCCGGACAAAACATCGGATGTGCCGGCGTTGACCGAAGCCGAGGAAGCGGCCGGGTTGGCGTTGTTGCGCGATCCGACGTTGACCGAGCGCATCGTTGCCGATGTCGAAGCAATCGGCGTGGTGGGCGAAGGCACGAACGCGCTGGTGGGTTATCTGGCGTGCGTGTCGCGGTTGCTGGCCAAGCCGCTGGCGATCCTGATCCAGAGCACGAGCGCGGCCGGCAAATCGACGCTGATGGATGCGCTGCTGTCGTTGATGCCGGAAAGCCAGCGCGTGCACTACAGCGCGATGACCGGGCAATCGCTGTTCTACATCGGCGAAGGCGACCTCAAACACAAAATCCTGGCGATCGCCGAGGAAGAAGGCGTGCGCCAAGCCGCGTATGCGTTGAAGCTGCTGCAGTCGCAAGGCGAGTTGACCATTGCCAGCACCGGCAAAGACCCGACCACCGGCAAGCTGGTCACGTCCGAATACCGGGTCGAAGGCCCGGTGATGTTGTGCCTGACCACGACCGCGATCGACATCGACGAAGAGTTGTTAAACCGCTGCCTCGTGCTGACGATCAACGAAACCGCCGAGCAGACGGCCGCGATCCAAGCCCGACAACGTGCCTCACGCACGCTCGCGGGACTGCAGGCGAACGTGCGCGCAGAACAGGTGTTGCAGGCGCATCGCGCCGCACAAACCCTGCTGCGGCCGCTGGCGGTGGTGAACCCGTTCGCGGAAAGCCTGACGTTCGCGAGTGACCGGGTGCGGCTGCGCCGCGATCACGTCAAGTATCTGGCGTTGATCGACGCCATTGCCCTATTGCACCAACATCAGCGGCCGGTTGCCACGCTCGATGTCAGCGGCACCTTGGTCGAATACATCGAGGTCACCCGCGCCGACATTGCACTGGCCAACCGCTTGGCGCATGCCGTCCTCGGCCGAAGCTTGGACGAACTTCCGCCGCAGACCCGGCGCGTGCTGGCTGCGCTGCAAGCGTGGGTCGGCGAGCAAGCCACGACGCAAGGCATCGACCGTGGCGGCGTGCGCTTCACCCGCCGCGTTGTGCGTGCGCACCTGGGCTTGAGTGATACGCAGCTGCGCGTGCACCTGGATCGACTCGTGCAACTGGATTACGTCGCCGTGCATGGCGGCAAGATCGGCCAGCGCTTCGCCTATAGCCTGCTGTTCGATGGCGATGTCGAGCATGACGGTCCGCAGGCAATGGGGATCAGTGAGGCTGTCAGCCCCGAAACGATGCCAACCTCGCGGGGTAAAACCCCAACCTCGCGGGGTGAAACTCTCAACCTCGCGGGGGGGTCGCGGCCGGGTCGCGGTGGGGTTGCGGCCACCTCGCGGGGTGCCGAATATGCAAAACACACCGAGAAAATAGCGCTCGACCACGCAAATGCACCGGTTGCGGTCGAAAAAGCACGTAGCAGGAAGGTCAACGGTCATGTCGCGGTCGAGCACTGATGGCCGGCAAGCGCACCGAGCGCCTGGCCCTGCTGCTGGCGCCGAGCGCGCCCGACACGCTGGCCGCGTGGATCCGCCGCTACATCACCCATCTGGAGACGCAACACCGCAGCGTGGCCGATCAGAGAACGCGCAGGAGCCGGCTGGCGCACTTCCACACCTGGTGCATGGAGCGCGGCATCGAGCGGCCGCAGGAAGTCACCCACGCGCATCTGGAGCGCTTCCAGCGGCATCTGTTCCTGTACCGCAAGGCGAACGACGCGCCGATGGCGATCAATGGTCAGCGCATTGCGCTGTTCACCGTGGAAATGTTCTTCCGCTGGCTGGTGCGGCAGCGCGTGGTCGAATCCAATCCGGCCGCTGATCTGGAACTGCCGCGACGCACCGAGGACCTGCGCGAGCCGTTGACCTTGGAGGAAATGGAAACCGTCCTTGCATTGCCCGACATCGAGCAACCCGAAGGCCTACGCGATCGCGCTTGCCTGGAGTTGTTCTACGCCACCGGCATCCGCCGCACCGAACTGGCGAACCTGCACCAGTCCGACCTCGACCGATCACGCGGCACACTGCATGTGCGCTTGGGCAAGGGGAAGAAAGATCGGTTCGTGCCGGTGGGCGAACGGGCGTTGGCATGGATCACCAAATACGAACGCGATGCGCGGCCGCAGTTGTTGGCTGATCCATCGGTGAAACATTTGTTCCTGAATCAATACGGACAACCCCTGTCTCCCGATGGGTTGAGTTGGCGTGTGCGCGATTACTTCAAGCTCGCCGGCATCGAAAAGCGCGGTGCGTGCCACTTGTTCCGGCACACGATGGCGACCGCGATGCTCGACAACGGTGCCGACATCCGCCACGTGCAGGAGATGCTGGGCCACGGGCAGATCACGAGCACCCAGCGCTACACGCATGTGTCGATTGCACGCCTGCACGCGGTGCACGCGGCCACACACCCGGCCGCAAAGCTGTTGCGTGATCCCGACGCGTCGGCTTAACACCCACCCCACAACATCTGCGATGTTGCGGGGACCCCGGGGCTGCGCGGTTCAAGCCGAACGCGCATCGCAGTCGCGACCGAACCTGCCTCGGCCGTCGGCTGAGCTGCGCTGCAGCCGAACGGGTGTCGTGATGTCGCGATCGGACACGAACAGCAAGAGCAACAGCCCGCACGACCGACTCCCGCGTTGCGGCCATCCGTGGCCGCCGTCGCCGGCCACGCTGCCCACCCCGCTTCGCGGGGTTGCCGCCCGTCAACATAATGTGGCGTTATGCAAACCGCCGCACTGTCACGGCGCTTGCAAAACATCGTCACCAAGAGCCGGTGCCGGCAAGCGCCGCGCCAGCGCGTCGCTTCGCATAACACACATTCATGTTTACAGGCGGCAAGCGCTACGCGCTGGGCATCGCGTCCCCCAGCACCGTCGCACACCGGCGCGCACATCCCTGTGCGCGCATGCACGCGTGCTGCGCACGCCTACACAGCTAGGTGCGCGCTGCGCGCCCACGCAAGAGCCGTTGCACGTCCACTTGTGTTGGCGGCTCGGCTTAACGCTGCGCGTTCAAGCCGAAGCCGCTTCGTTGCTTCATGGTGGTTGAGGTTTGCAGTTGCCTCGTGGAGCCCATCGCGTTGCGCGTGGACGCGTTGCATCGCTTCGGCCAGGTGATCGGCCACGCGCCGGTCAGCAGGAGGAAGTGGCGTCGCATCACGAACAGGACCGCCGAGCTCGTATCTTGGCTCCGGCGACCTGCGAAACAGCGTCACCGTCGGGGCGCTGCCCCGACACCCCGGAACGCTGTGTGGGCCGCAGGCCCACGGTGACTAGCGACTGGAAGGAGCGTGCTTCACCCGCGCCGACGGACTGGCCGCTGCCAGGTCAGTCGGATGCCGACGCCGCCGCAGCTGCGACAGGCCACTCCTGCAAACTGCTCTTGCTTTTGCTTGACGTGCGCACCTGCGTAGGCGAAAAAGCGCATCAAGGGATTTTTTAGGGAAACTGGAAACCGTGTCAGGGGTGTTTGCCACCGCAAAGCCTTACCGCATCAAGGCTGCACACCGTCGGCGGCGGAAGTGCGCGTTGGGTCGCTTTGTTCAGCGCTACTACGATCCGCAGATCGGCCGGTTCCTGTCCGTCGATCCGGTGACTGCGGACGGAACTGGTGACGTTAGGCATTTCAACCGCTACGACTACGCGTACAACAATCCTTATAAATTCAATGACCCCGATGGCAGATGTCCGATATGCATCGCCTTTGCGATAGGGTTTGTTATTGACGTTGGAACTCAGATGGCGGAAGGGAAGTCACTTAAGGAAGTTGATTACGGAGACGCGGTGATTGGCGGCGCCATTAATACCTTCCTCCCGGGCGTTGAAGAGGTGGGTATTGTCGGGTACGGGAGCACCAAAGCGACTATTTCGGCCGGTAAAGCCATATCAAAGATCGCAGGCAAGGCGGCTAATACGGCTAACCGCGCAGCCAAAAACGCTGCCAGTATTGGTAAGAACTTTGAAAAAGGTAAGACGGCCGCAGCTAATTTCGGCAGAGCCGTAGTGACCGCGGCTGCGAACGAAGCAGCTAAGGCAGAAGTGAAGTCAGTAATTAGTTCTCAAACGGCAACTTCCGCCAAGGCGCCACCGCCACCGCCACCGGCACCG
>JBBRGY010000018.1:0-15494 GCA_038223495.1 Burkholderiales bacterium
GGTGTTGAGCGAACTTGCGGAAGACTTTCCGCTACCGAAACTCTTGCTCGAACATCGCTCGTTGTCGAAACTCAAGAGCACATACACCGACAAACTGCCCCGCATGGTGAACCCGAACACGGGGCGTGTTCATACCAACTATGGGCAAGCCACAGCAATCACAGGCCGTCTTTCCAGTAACGACCCCAACCTTCAAAATATCCCTGTGCGCACACCACAAGGCCGCGAAATACGCAAAGCTTTCATCGCGCCGCCGGGTAGCGTGATCGTGTCTGCCGACTACTCGCAAATCGAGCTGCGCATCATGGCGCACATCTCACAAGACCCTTCGTTGCTTGATGCATTCGCCAAAGGTCTCGACATTCACAAGGCCACGGCTGCGGACATCTTCAGCCTGCCGATTGAGGAAATCACCAGCGAGCAACGTCGCTACACAAAGGCCGTTAACTTCGGCCTGATTTACGGCATGGGTGCGTTCGGTCTCGCTTCGCAGCTTGGCATCGAGCGTAACGCCGCCCAGCAATTCATCGACAAATATTTCGCGCGATATCCCGGCGTCGCTGAATACATGCAGGCAACACGTGAATCCGCGCGAGCCAACGGTTATGTTGAAACCGTATTCGGACGTCGTCTGACACTCACCGACATCAACGGCGGCAACGGCCCACGACGCGCCGGGGCCGAGCGCGCAGCGATCAATGCACCGATGCAGGGGACTGCGGCAGACCTCATCAAGTTGGCCATGATTGCCGTCGACAAATGGCTCGCCACATCAGGCCTGAGCAGCAAACTCATCATGCAAGTGCACGACGAATTGGTGCTAGAAGTGCCAGAAGACGAGTTGGCACAGGTCCGCGTTGGCGTGGCCGAAAAGATGACTTCCGTTGCGAAGCTGCGAGTGCCGCTGGTCGCCGACGTTGGGGTCGGTGCGAATTGGGACGAGGCACATTGACAGAGGATATCTCTCGGCGCGATTCCTCCCCCTTAAAAGGGATGAGTCTTATGCCCGCCACTAGAACAGCTTCAACTTTCAAACACCAGTGACAACAACCCCCACCCGCGCCAAGCGCGAAGCCCTTGACCTTCAATCCGCCCGCATCGATATCGAAAAAGAATTCGGCGAGCAAGGCTTTCGCCGTGGCATCAATTACGTTACCGACAAACGCATTCAGATAACGTCTGCGCAGATGGACGAAGAGCGCGTGTGGCATCTGGTCGCAACGGTCAAAGGCACCGAGAGCGAGCCGTACACGACCACTGTCGAGATGGAATTCTTCCAATTCGGTATCGACATCTTCGCCGCAGAATGCACCTGCCCCGTTCACTTCAATTGCAAACACGGCGCTGGCCTCGCGTACCTGTGGACGACGATGCAACCGCAGCGCAGCGGCACTTTGACTGGTGTCCAGGCAGACGAAATCGGCGAAGGCGCATCGTCGTACACGCCGCCACCCGCCGTCGAACAAGACGGCCCCGCGTCCACCACATTACGCACTGGGCTTTCGCCTGATTTGTCGTTGTGGTTGCGCGCCGGTTTTGATCAACCTGTGGCCGGAGAAAAAGGCACGTCTACCGACGCAAAACCGTCCGCTGATTTCGTCACCTATCTACTCACCGAGCGCGGTGAAATCACCATCGCCAAAGCGCGAAAAATGAAAGGCGGTGAGACCAAGCTCAATGTGCAGGCGGCATCTTTAAGCTGGATCAATCACAACCACGCCACGCCGAGCTACGTTTCGCCCGAGGACGAGCCGATTTTGCGCATGCTGGCAGCGACAATTGGCTTGCAGTCATCGCGTCCGATTCTGCAATTGAACGGCGTGATCGGCGCGCAACTCCTGAAGATGGCTTTGGAAACAGAGCGCATGTGGATAGCGCCTGTCGGTTTCACCGATACCGAGGCGCGAACCAAAGCACTGAAATCTGCCGAAGTGCCGACTCTGGCCGAACCTTTGACCCAGGCGGATGCCGAGCCGATGACGCTTGCATGGGATGCCGTTGAAACGCCGCTCGGCGCGCGTGTTGCGCTGCGAGCCAAAACTACAAGTCGTGACCCCGAATCGACGCTCGCCATCATTGCGCTTGACCCGCCGCTAGTGATCGACACGCAGCACAATGTTTTGCGCCCACTGCAAACAAAGGTCAGCGCCGCGACGCTCGCTCGCCTCGTTGCTCTACCGCCACTCAAAGCCGATGACACCAGCGCATGGGCGTTCGTCGCTGATGCGCTGCGCGAGCTGCCAGACTTTGATGCGATTCCACGCTGTCCGACGGTAAGCGATGTTGAGGCCCCGCTTCCGGTGCCTTCGCCGGTGTTGCGTTTCGCTCTGGTTGAGTTCGACGTCTCGGTCGGTTGGGGGCGCAATTCGAGCTTGCAAGGACGCGCGTTCCCCGCCGTGCAATTGTTGTTTCGCTACCCTGACGGAAAACTGTTGCCGTACCAGCGGAATGGTCTCGAACATGCCGTCGAGCAAGAGCGCGTCGGTCGCGAGGTGTTGAGTCAGCGTTTGCGCAACGTGCGCGTCGAATCGCGCTGGGAGATGCGCATGCCACGTCTGCTCTATCTTGCGGATCGGATCGAGCCATCGCTCGCCTACGCGCGCGACATCAAGGCACTGCGTGAATCGCTGTGGGGCCTGCCCGATCACGACTGGTCAGGGCGCGGCCCAGCGGTGCTGGCAGACGCGCAAATGGCGGGTTTTGCCATCGAAATCGAAGCCGGTTTTCCGATCTCAATGGAGGACATTCCCGAGCCGTCGCTGGAATTGTCTCCAGGTAATGAAAACGGCTGGTTTCGATTGTCCTTGGGAGTTGATGTGGATGGCAAACGCGTCGACATGGCCCCGGCCCTAGCCAAGCTGATCGCCGCGCAAAGCGACCCAGAGCAGTGGCTCAAAGCGCTACCAACCGTGGAATATGTACTGCTATCCGTGCCAGTCCCCGATCGTGTGAAAACGTCACAAGTGGTGCGTATTCCCGGTGATCGCATCGCCGCAATTTTGACGCCAGTGTTCGAATGGTTTCAGGGCGGCACGGTTGGCGAAATCAGCATGCTGCAAGCCGCACTCATGCCGGATTTGCCGAGTGACACCGTTCAATATTTCGGCCGCGATCATCCCGCATGGTTGACCATGCGCGAGCGATTGCGCAGTGGGTCGGAGCTCGTTCCGGTTACTGTGGCGAGCGGGTTTAGCGCAACGCTGCGGCCCTACCAAAATCACGGTCTTGCGTGGCTGACCCATTTGCATGAACTCGGTATGGGTGGCGTGCTCGCCGACGACATGGGTCTCGGAAAAACGGTGCAGACGCTGGCGCATTTGCATCGGTTGCGAGCACTCCCGGTTGCTATTCGCCATGCACCTGTCGACGGGTCTGCCGGCGAAAAATCAGTGGGGCGCAAACCCAACCTGATCATTGCGCCCACCTCGGTGTTGAGTAACTGGCAACGCGAAGCCGAACGTTTCGCACCCACATTGAAAATTCATCGCCACCACGGCGCCGAGCGCAGCTCAAACGCCAAGGCGTTCGTCGGTGCCGACATCGTGCTGACGAGCTACCCGCTGTTGCAGCGCGACGAAAAAATGCTCGCCGATATTGAATGGGATGTCGTCGTATTTGACGAAGCGCAAACGCTTAAAAACGCAAAGGCTAAGACTTACCAATCGGCACAAGCGCTCAAGGCGCATCAACGCATTGCCCTCACTGGCACGCCGATGGAAAACCATCTCGGCGAATTGTGGGCGATCTACAACGTGCTGATCCCCGGCTTGCTCGGCGATCTCGACGGCTTCAATCGCATCTTCCGTCACCCCATCGAACAGCGCGCTGACAGCGAGCAGATGAAGAAACTGAAGGCACGAATTCGCGCCTTCATCCTCCGTCGCGGTCGCGATCAGGTGCTCACCGAATTGCCGCCGAAGACGGAGTACACGCGCTGGATCGAATTGGAATCGGCGCAGGCCGACGTGTACGAATCGCTGCGCACCGCCATTCACGATGACATCCGAAAAGTCATCGACAAGAAGGGCTTGAAGAACAGCACGATTCACATTCTCGACGCGTTGTTGAAGCTCCGCCAAGTGTGCTGCGACCCAAGGCTGGTTAAGCTTCCCGGCGCAAAGAAGCACATCGCCACGGCAGGTTCGGCCAAGCTCGAATGGCTCGGCACGCACGTCCCTGAGTTGCTCGACGAAGGCCGCAGCATGCTTATCTTTTCGCAGTTCACCAGCATGCTCGCGCTCATCGCCGAAATGCTCAACGCACAAGGCATCTCGTTCTCGCTTTTAACCGGTGACACCACTGATCGCGACACGCCAATTGCCGATTTTCAGGCAGGCAAAACGCGCGTGTTTTTACTAAGCTTAAAAGCCGGTGGCGTCGGCTTAAACCTCACCGCCGCCGACACCATCATCCACTACGACCCGTGGTGGAACCCGGCCGTGGAAGCGCAAGCGACGGCGCGCGCGCATCGCATGGGGCAAGACAAGCCCGTGATCGTGACCAAGCTCGTTGCCAAAGGGACGCTGGAGGAACGGATGCTGGATATGCTCGCGCGGAAGCGAGAGCTGGCTTCGGCTTTGTTGGAGGGTGAAGGGAATGCGTTGACGGGGCTGACGGTGGCGGATGTGGATGCGCTTTTGGCTCCGATTTCTACGTTGCAGTAGCTTTGTCCCAACAAATCGCAATGCTGTCATTCCCGCCTGCGCGGGAATGACAGCGAGCGATGGTCAAGCGGGCACAGCCGCTCTACCTTCTAACGCCCGCTCATCAATCGGCAAATGCACCAACGCCGCAAACACCCCCAACCCAATCGTCAACATCCAAACCGTGTTGTAGTTACCCGTTGCGTCGTAAATTTTCCCACCCAACCAAGCGCCCAAAAAGCTACCAATCTGGTGAGAGAAAAACACGATGCCCCCGAGCATGCCTAAATAGCGAACGCCGTAGACCTGCGCGATGATCGCATTTGTCGGGGGCACAGTGGAGAGCCACAAAAATCCAATCGCGGCAGCGAACGCGTACACGCTCCATTCGGAAATCGGCAGCGCGAGGAACACGACAATCACCACCGAGCGCATGATGTAGATGAACGAGAGCACGTAGCGTTTTGGCATCGTTCCGGCGACGACGCCTGCGAGGTAGGTGCCGAAGCAGTTGAATAGTCCGATCAGGGCGAGTGCTGTAACGCCAACTCGCGCTTCGATGCCTTTGTCGAGCAAATAGGGCGTGAGATGTGCGCCGATAAATACGACCTGAAATCCGCAGACGAAATAACCAAGCGTTAACAGCGAAAAGCTGCGATCTGCGAATGCAGTGCGCAGCGCCTCGCCTGCGGTCGCCTGACGAACGTTGCCCGAAGTCTGCGGCTGCGGCAACTTGCCTGCCTCGCCGAGTTTGGCGAAATACCAACCGAGCGGAGCGATGGTGGCGGTAATGAGCGCGAGTCCGACCAGCGACAATGACCAGCCGTGGTGGCTGATGAACCATTGGCCCACGGGGATCAAGAGAAACTGCCCGAACGAGCCCGCGGCTGCACTAATGCCGAACGCCCAGGCGCGGCGTTCGGGCGGCACCATTTTTCCAAGGACACTGTACGCGACCGAATAGGTGGTGCAGGCAATCGCTACGCCCATTAGCAGGCCGCCAGAGAGCGCAAGCGTCACCGTGTTCGACAGGAACGCCGTCCACGTCAGACCCACGGTGTAGAGCACGGCGCCGACCATGAACACGCGTTGCGCGCCGTAGCGATCCGCGATATAGCCGATGAACGGTTGCGAAATGCCCCACACAAGGTTTTGCAGCGCGACGGCTAACGAGAACACCTCACGGCCCCATTTCATGTCGGCCGAGATCGGCTGCAGGAACAAGCCCGAGAACGCGTTTCGCGTGCCCATGGCGATGCCCAAAATGATAGCGACAGCAAAGAGCGCGCGGAACATGCGTTGACGGGAAATAGGGGAAGTCATTGAATGACGCGCCGTTCGGCGCGTACAGGAAAAGGAAAAAGCAAGTCGCGATGCTAGCGACGCGGGAGACCTTCAGCGTGCGAAATGTTCAATCTAGGCCGCACGCAGACGAACAGCTTTTCGTTGAAACGGCTTTTTTATAGGGGCTATATCGACATAAACGCGTTACCCGACTATTATCGAAACGGCCGCCTAGCCCCTGTGGAAACGTCATTACAGCGGAAAGCTGAATAGCATATTCACTAAAAAATTAGCCGTCGGCAGGTACCAAATGATGCTGCGCCGAGTAACGCACGAGATCGACCACGGAGTTTGCGCCAAGGCGCTTTTGCACAGTGACTTTGTGCGTACTGACAGTCTTGACGCTCAGGTGCAAATCTTTGGCAATATCGGTCACCGACTCGCCGCGAACGAGGCGAATGAAGATATCGAACTGACGCAGCGAAAGTTGCGTGTGAGGTGCATCGTCGCCGCCCGCCGTGCGCTTAGGCACCGGCCGCAGCATGACTTCGCGCACGGTGTCAATGATTGCCTGTGGCGACGTACCTTTGGCCAGATACGCCGCAGCGCCTACAGCCAGGGACCGATCCTTGTGCGATGCCGCGTCATACGCCGTGAACACGATGACGCGAAGCTCAGCGCTCTCATCAAGCAGTTGCCGCAGCAGCGAGAGCCCAGCACGACCCGGCATGGCGAGATCCAACATCAGAACGTCGACGCCCCCCTTGCGGATGAGCTCAACGGCTTGTTGCCCGTCTTCGGCTTGACCGACGATGCGGATCCCACGATCAGACGAGAGAATTCCGACGAGACCAGCAAGAACGATGGGATGATCGTCCGCGACGACGACGCGGATGGGGGAGGACAGCGAAGATGCGTTCATAACCCTAAATTTTCTCGCGTCAAAAGAGATTTATCGGGTGAAACACGCTAGTTGCGCTAAATATCAGATGTATCTTAAAGCCAAATAACAGCAATTGGACGAGTATCGACCGTTTTAGGCGACTCTACGAGGGGGAAACCCGCGTTCGCGCTACTAGATCATTGCGCCAGATCAACAAAGCCTCACTAGTGCGCCCGGAAACACTCGCTAGTTCTGCCATGCACACATCGTCCGGCGCGTCGCACATACGCCGCGCTGCATTTGACAGGGCGCCGGCTCCGACCGCCGCTGCTGCGCCCGCTAGTGCGTGGGCCGCAGCTTCGGTCTTTTCGAGATCGTGCGCCAACCACTCGGCTTTTACGCGCGCCACATCTTCGGGCAAGCCCTTCAAAAAGCGATCAATCAGCCGAACCAGAAACGGATCAGCTGCACGTTTTTCGAGCTCTGCCAACGAGTTGAGCGTTCCGTGATCGAGCAAACATGCTGCGTCTGCTGTGACGCTAGATGCATGGTTTTTCATGGCGTTGCGAAGCGCGTTGTCGATGCTAAAAACGGTTGCCGGTTTAGTCAAAAACCCGGTCATCCCCGCAGCAGCGCAGAGCAAGCGATCTGCGTCGCTCACACTCGCCGTGAGCGCAATGATGAGCGGTGGTTCACCGTGAACAGCATACCCGTGGAGAATACGCCGCGTCGCCTCAATGCCGCCGATACGCGGCAAATTCAGGTCCATCAGCACGATGTCAAATGGGCTTGCGGCTGACGTGGCCACTGCATCAATCGCCGCTTCGCCGTCAGCGACGCCAACGACCGAGTGTCCCAGTTGTCCCAGCATGATGGCGATCAAGTCACGGTTGACATGGTTGTCCTCGACCACCAACACGCGCAGCGCTCGCGACAACGCGGGGCTTTGCGCGGTCGACGATGAAGTGACGCCATCGGCCGACAACAGCGGCGCTGCCAAGTCGTCATGCGCAGTCTGGGCCAGAATCGAAAAGCTGATACAGGTGCCTTTGCCTGGCTCGCTATGCATCTCGATATCTCCGCCGAGCGCACGTACCAACAGCGAACAAATCACGAGGCCTAGCCCGCTGCCGACGCCTTCCTGCCCATCGGGACTTCGGCCCTGCTGGAACGGTTGAAACAGTCGATACTGCGTCGGCAAATCAACGCCCGGCCCCGTGTCCGTCACCTTGAAATCAAGCTGCATTGAATCGCCATCGCGTTGCGCGTTCGCGACACGAATGTCAACGCAAATCTCGCCTTCCACGGTAAATTTCAGTGCATTGACCAACAGATTAATCAGTACCTGGCGCAGCATTCCCTCGTCGGTGTGAAGCATCGGCGGCACATCATGATCGATCTGAACCGACAGCGAAATCGTCGGTTTGCTCTGCGCTGCCCGCGCCACGCGCACCGCGTCTTCAACGCAGTTGCGCAAGGCAAAGGTATGGAGCATGGGCGTGACGACGCCCGCCTCCAGTTTTGAGTAAGACAACACACCATCAATCAGCGTGAGCAGTGATTTGCTGGCTGCATCAAGCGTGTCCACCGCGTCGGTCCGTGTGCGCCCCAGCTCACCTGCGGCTAGCAAATGACTCGCGCCGACCACCGCCTGCAGAGGCGTTCGCAACTCGTGACTCAATATCGCCAGAAAACGCGCTGTGTCTTCAGCCGCTTTTTGTGCGGATTGTGAGGTGACGCGCAAATCTCGCTCAAGCCTTTGCCGACGAATAATCTCTTCGGTGAGCGTCAGATTTTGTTGGTCGAGCTCCAGGGTGCGTCGCTCGACGCGATCTTCGAGCGTAGTGTTTAAGGCAACAAATTTTTCGTTCTGTGTACGGATAGTGTCAAGCGACTGGCGCAAGCGATCCACCATTTCACCGAACGCCTTGGCCAGCACGCCAGTCTCCGCCAGCGTCGTCGTCGGCACATGCGCAGGCAAGCCATCGGCAGAAATCTCGCGGGTCACACCGACCAGTTGATCCACGTCGCGCGTCACGCGGCGTAGCAACCACAGGCCGAGTAACAATGCGGCCAACAATGCCGCGATGATCACGGCGAACATGCTGATCGCGCTCTTGACAATCGGAGCAGTGAAATCGCTGCGCGGAATTGCCACCACAATGTCCCAGTCAATACCATCGATACCGGTAACGCGACGGGACGCTACGTCAACCTTTTCACCGGTCGAGGTAATCATGCCGATTAGCGGTGCTACCGCGTTCTCGCGTCCTGGCGTGCGCCACCACTGTGCCGCCGCGCGCACCAACCCGTTAGAACTCTCGCGCGCGGACACCCGCTTCTGCATGCCGTCCTCGTTGCGAAACGGCTGATCTGGTGTCGATGAGGCGACCAACATACCTTCGCGATCAACAATGAACGCCACGCCGTTGGCGCTCACCGAAACACTCTTCATGAACGCGCTTAATTCTGACAATTCCACGTCCGCAGCCAGCACGCCAAACAGCGAACCCGATGATGTGATGACGGGTTGCGCAACCGTTGTGACCAGCGCGCGGGACGCGAAAGACACATACACCGGTGCCCAGATCAAATGCTGCGCAGACTTCGCGAGCTTGTACCAGGGGCGCTCGCGCGCTTCATAAATACGATCTTCAATCTCCAACAAATGCGTACGATCACCAGGATTGCGCGCAGTAAAGTTATGGCGCGGCTTGCCACCCGGCTCCTGCAATCGCACCGTCGCCGCTGCCCGTGCGCCGGGTCTCCCGCGATCCACGCCGACAAAGCTGCCATTTTCACGACCGAAGTAAACGTATCCCGTGGTCCGCGTGCCCGCCGTCAATTCGAATAATTTTCGCTCGAGTTTTTCGTCATCGACGAATACATCGAGCGAAGCATTGAAATTGTCGTCAGCGTTCGGAAAAGTCGCACGCATGGTGACCGCAGCTTCCTCCAGCTGATGTACCGCCATCTGGCCCACCCGCGCCGAGATGTCGTCCATCAGCTGTCGCGACAATACGTCCACAGCCTGCAAGCCCGTATAGAGCGACGTGCCTGCGATGATCAGTGCGGGAATCAGGATCAGCAATACGAACGGAACCGTAAGCAGCGTGCGCAGCCGCATCGCGCGGTGCGCGGGCGGGGCGGGCTTGGTAGCCGCATCACGGACGTCGCCCGTGGCAGATTTTGTCGTGGTGGGTTTGGGCATGGCGCTAGTCAGCTGATCGGCCAGCGCCGCAGCTCACAACTTAGAGTGACCGAATGAATTCAAAAAGTGTGAACCAGTTTTACCACTGGCGGCGATGCAGAGAGCGCCGCCAGTGCACTCCAGATTATTCCCAGAACTCGCGCAATTTATCGAAAAAGCCTTTTTGCTTGGGACTCTGTTTCGACGCATGTTTCTCGCGGATTTCTTCGAACTCTCGCAACAGCTCCTTTTGCCGCGACGTAAGGCTCACCGGCGTTTCGATCTGAACATGACAGAACAAATCACCCGTTACGCTGCCACGAACCGGGCGGATACCCTTGTTCTTCAGGCGGAACACCTGGCCCGACTGCGTTTCTGACGGAACCTTCAGCAGGGCCTTACCGTCGAGGGTCGGAATCTCAAGTTCGCCACCGAGCGCAGCGGTTGAAAATGAGATCGGCATTTCACAGTGCAAATCGGCCGCGTCGCGCTGAAACACAGCATGCGGCTTCAGTTGCACAACGACATAAAGATCGCCGGCCGGGCCGCCGTTAGTACCAGCTTCACCTTCGCCAGAAAGGCGAATACGGTCATCGGTATCCACACCGGCCGGGATTTTGACCTCCAGCGTCTTCGAGGTTTTCTTCGAACCTGCGCCGTTACACGCCTTACAAGGGTGCTTGACGATCTTGCCGGTGCCGCGACATTGCGGACAGGTTTGCTGCACCGAGAAAAAGCCCTGAGAAACGCGAACCACGCCTGCGCCTTTGCAGGTTGGGCAAGTCTCCGGATCATGGCCTTTTTCGGCACCGGTGCCGTGACAGACTTCGCAGGATTCGGTGCTGGGAATGCGCAGCTTGGTCGTCGTGCCGCGCGCCGCTTCTTCTAGCGTAATTTCCAGGTTGTAGCGAAGATCTGAGCCACGGAACGGCGAATCAGCGCGCTGCTGACGACCGCCTCGGTTACCGCCAAAAATTTCACCAAAGATATCGCCGAACGCATCGCCGAAATTACCGCCCGCGAACCCTGCCCCTGCGCCTGTTTGCGGATCAACTCCGGCGTGACCATATTGATCGTAAGCCGCACGCTTCTTGGGGTCGGAGAGCATTTCATAGGCTTCTTTTGCCTCTTTGAAATTTTCCTCAGACGCTTTGTCGCCCGGATTGCGATCCGGGTGATATTTCATTGCGAGTTTGCGGTACGCCTTTTTAATATCGTCATCCGACGCTGATTTCTCGACCCCGAGAAGGCTGTAGAAGTCTTTTTTTGCCATTTTTTATCGTAAAAAACCCCAGCAGGCTGCGCTGTGAGGTCAGAAAACCATTGAGTTAGCGGGGATTTGGGGCTCGAAAGTCGAGTTTCAAGCGTTCGGGGTTTCAGCAGGTTCGCGAAAACTCACCGCCATGAATTCTGCCGGAAGCGACTCCCAGCGAGTCTTCATTCGGGCGATCGCGTCCTCCGGCACGTTGTGGACGTTGTCCCAACGCCCCGTGCACTCAACAAAGCACAGCGATTTGCCCGCTAATCGCGCGGCACCCACAATCGCCGCCATTTCCCACAAGCGAACATGGGTGTTGGCGACAACCACACGTCGGTTTGACCGCAGGGCGTCCAACGCGTCTCGCGCGACAACGGCATGGGCGTCCGCGACGCGCGCAGGATCGAAGCGGTAGACGCCGTTGACGATGAAATGCTGATCGGCTTCAAGACAGAGATATCCGTGCTCTGCGGCCAATCTTTGTGCGAGCGTGCTTTTGCCGCTACCGGGAAGACCGCGCAGCACAACGCAGTCGAAGGCGAGCACGGCTGGGTTGAGAGGTACGTTCAATGGGCATCGATGAAGCAACAGTTACGCAATTTTGACCCACTCGGTTCGCTCTGCGATGCCCGAGAGAGACGCACGAGCCCAAACTTTACGCAATCTTTACACGATATAGCGTGTCCTTTGCACTGACTTTACACGGCAATTTCTACCATTCAATCCATCGCAAAGCGTAAAGAGCAGCCTCATGGACGTCGTATTTTTATTAGTGTTAGCAGCGTGTTTCGCAGCATCGCTCGGACTAGTCGCGCTCGCAAAAAATCTCATCAAACCGGGGGCAAAGAAATGACCTGGCTTTATTTCACCGGCGGCATCGTCGTGTTGGGCCTCCTTATTTATTTAGTCTATGCGCTGTTACGCGCTGAGGAGTTTTAGATGACGACCGCCTCCTGGCTTATGTTCATCGTCTATTTGGCGCTACTGCTTGCGTTAGCGTACCCGCTCGGACTCTGGATCGCTCGCGTGGCTGACCCTAAAACGCTGCCAATGGCGGGCGTGCTGGAGAAGCCGTTGTATCGCCTTGCAGGCGTGAAGGCTGACGAAGGCATGACGTGGTCGACCTACGCAATCGCCCTCCTCGTTTTTAACTTGATCGGCGCGCTGTTCGTCTATGGCATTCAACGATTGCAAAACCTGCTGCTGTTGAATCCGCAGAACATGGCAGCGGTCAGCGCTGATTCCGCGTTCAACACCGCGATAAGTTTCGCCACCAACACCAATTGGCAGGGTTACAGCGGGGAGTCGACCATGAGTTATCTCACGCAGATGCTCGCACTCGCCGTGCAGAACTATCTCTCTGCCGCCACAGGTATCGCGGTCGTGTTTGTGTTAATCCGCGCCTTCGTCGCCCGCTCGGCAAAAACGCTTGGCAATTTCTGGGTCGATCTTATGCGTGTGACTGTTTACGTATTGCTTCCGCTCTCTATCGTATTCGCCGTGTTTCTGGCGAGTCAGGGTGTGGTGCAGAACTTCAGCGCGTACAAGGAAGTCGCGACGATAGAGAAAGTGGTCTATCAGCAACCGAAGGCGGGCGCTGATGGCCAACCAATGACAGACGCCAAAGGGCAGCCGGTGATGGAAGACGCTTCGGCCACGACGCAAATCTTGCCGATGGGGCCCGCTGCTTCACAAATCGCAATAAAGCAACTCGGAACGAACGGTGGCGGCTTCTTTGGTGTCAACTCTGCGCATCCCTACGAGAACCCAACTGCGCTCACGAACTTCACAGAGATGTTGGCAATCCTGTTGATCGCAGCCGCTCTTTGCTTCACCTTTGGGGAGATGGTGCGCGATAAGCGTCAGGGTGTCGCTTTGCTTGCCGCAATGACTGCGATTTTTGTAGCAGCCGCGCTCGCCACCATGCATTTTGAGCATCAGGGCAATCCACGTATCGCCGCCTTGGGCGTCGTTGACGTCGTAAGCGTCACGCAAGGGGGCGGCAATATGGAAGGTAAAGAAGTGCGCTTCGGCATTAATGGCTCTGCACTATGGGCGGCGGTAACGACCTCTGCATCAAACGGCTCAGTGAACGCAATGCACGATTCGTTCACGCCGCTGGGTGGGGCCGTCCCAATGCTCTTGATGCAGCTCGGCGAAGTGGTCTTCGGGGGCGTGGGTTCGGGCCTCTACGGTATGTTGATTTTTGCGTTGATGACGGTATTCATCGCGGGCCTGATGATTGGGCGAACGCCGGAATATCTGGGCAAGAAAATCGAGAGCTTCGAGATCAAGATGATTTCCATCGCCATCCTTGTCACACCGCTTCTGGTGCTAGTGGGTACAGCGATTGCACTGATGACCGACGCCGGACGTGCCGGCATCGCCAATCCCGGGGCACATGGATTCTCTGAAGTGCTTTATGCGCTGTCGTCTGCCGCCAACAACAACGGTAGCGCCTTTGCAGGGCTGGCCGCGAACACGCCGTTCTACAACACGCTACTCGGTATCGTAATGTGGTTGGGTCGCTTCGCGATCATCGTTCCGGTCCTCGCCATTGCGGGCTCAATTGCAGCCAAGAAGCGTCTGGAGATCACCGCTGGCACCATGCCTACGCATGGACCGCTCTTCGTCGTGTTGCTAATCGGCACCGTGCTGATCGTCGGCGCGTTGACATATATCCCGGCCTTGGCGCTAGGCCCCATTGTTGAACACTTGCAACTGTTCGGCACCGCCGCTACTGCTGCAACAGCAGGTCAGTAAGGAGGCTTTCATGAATACTCAAGTCAAAAGCAAGCAATCGTTGTTTGATCCTGCGCTGATTCAGCCAGCGATCGTCGATGCGTTCAAAAAGCTCGACCCGCGCGTACAGCTCAAAAACCCTGTGATGTTTGTCGTCTATATTGGCAGCCTGCTCACGACGCTGCTTATGGTTCAGGCCATCCGCGGTGAGGGCGAAGCGCCGGCCGGATTTATTCTGGCAATCTCTCTGTGGCTGTGGTTCACCGTGCTTTTCGCTAACTTTGCTGAAGCGCTCGCCGAGGGTCGCAGTAAGGCGCAGGCCGCAAGTTTGCGCGGTCTCAAACAAAAGACCTGGGCCAAAAAAATGTCCGCCCCTGAGCGCGGCAGCAAATGGGTATTGACTCAGGCTGACGATCTACGGAAAGGCAATATCGTCCTGATCGAGACCGGTGATGTTGTCCCGCTCGACGGCGAAGTGATCGAAGGCGTCGCGTCGGTTGACGAGTCCGCGATTACCGGCGAGTCCGCGCCCGTCATTCGCGAATCTGGTGGCGATTTCTCGTCCGTGACCGGAGGCACTCGCGTGCTGTCGGATTGGATGATCGTGCGCATTTCGGTAAATCCGGGCGAAGCTTTTATTGATCGCATGATTGCAATGGTGGAGGGCGCAAAGCGCCAAAAAACACCCAATGAAATCGCGCTCACGATACTTCTCGTGGCGCTCACCATCGTATTTCTGCTGGTGACGGTGACACTGCTTCCGTTTTCGATGTTTAGCGTCGATGCAGCAAAGGCGGGCCTTCCCGTGACTATGACAGTGCTCGTTGCTCTACTGGTGTGCTTAATCCCGACGACGATTGGCGGGTTACTTTCCGCCATCGGCGTTGCGGGCATGAGCCGCATGATGCAGGCCAATGTGGTGGCTATGTCGGGTCGCGCAGTTGAAGCGGCCGGTGATTGCGACGTGTTACTGCTGGATAAAACCGGCACCATCACATTGGGCAACCGTCAGGCGTCAACGCTCGTGCCTGCTAACGGTGTGAACGAACGCCATCTGGCTGATATTGCCCGCCTTGCGTCTGCGGCAGACGAAACGCCGGAAGGTAGGAGTATCGTTGCGCTCGTGCAGCAACGCTTTCCCGATTTGACTGCCACAGCCGCAAACACATCCTACATTCCATTCAGTGCCCAAACACGCATGAGTGGCGTTGACATTACTGTCGGTGACACGGTCCAATCATTGCGCAAAGGCGCTATGGACGCGGTACGCAAACACGTTGAAGCATTGGGTGGAAAGCTGCCCTCTGACGTTGCACAGGCCGCCGATGTCGTTGCCCGAAGAGGCAGCACACCACTCGTAGTCGCTGACGGCGCTACGGTGCTTGGTTTGGTGGAGCTCAAAGACATCGTCAAACCCGGCATGAAGGAGCGCTTCACCGAGTTGCGCAACATGGGCATTCGCACAGTCATGATCACCGGCGACAATCGCCTGAC
>JBBRGY010000019.1:0-15445 GCA_038223495.1 Burkholderiales bacterium
TTCCGACGCGCTCGCATTCGCCAGCGCCGCATTGGCGGGTGCTTCAAATCCGGCGTTGGTCTTCAAGCCGGTGAGCCGCGCGGTCTCTTTACGGCTCGCGGCGTCGCGCTCATAGCCCGTCGCCAATGCCTCGTTCACACGAAGGTTCACGTAGGCTGAGGCGACCTCCGCTGCGAGCGACACGCGCGCCTGGTGCCAGTCAATATTGCGCGCGGTCAATCGTGCGTCAGCGGCTTCTCGTCCGCGTCGATTCGCGCCGAACAGATCAAGCTCCCACGCGGCTTGCAGGGTGGAGCTCACGCTCGTGGTCGCGCCCGACGCCCCGAATCCACCGCCGCTGTTGCCACGATTGGCGGCGGCGCTTCCCGTGAGGTTGGGCAGCGCGTTTGACCCGGCAATCGTCAGGCCCGCCCTTGCTTGTGCGATGCGCGCTGCGGCTTGCTCTAGCGTCGGATTGCTCGTCTGCGCAGCCTCGATGAGGCCTTGCAGTGTGGCGTCGTTCCAGCTGGACCACCAGCCGTTGAGCGAAGCGGCGCTACCGTTGTGCGGCAAGGGTGCCTGCCAGGCAGCAACAGTGGTGGCTGCGAGCGGCGCATAGGTTGGGCCAACCGCGCAGGCAGAGAGCAACAGACAGGCAGTTACGACCGATAACAGGCCGACTGCAGGTCGTCGTGAATTCGTCATCAACGGGTTCATGAACCAGACTTTCAGTGATTGATGGAGGTTTGTATCCGGGGCAGAACGACATCAAGTGCCATCGCGACCGCACGACTTAGGCGCTCGAACGATTCATCGGTCGGATCCACCATATCAAGATGCAATGCGCCGATAAATGTCGCGTGTAAAAAGTTCGCGCTGTCCTCCGAAATGGATACGCCGACCAAAGCAAAACCCGCCGTCAGTTTTTCCAGAATGCGGGCGTCAAATTCGCGCATCCATTGCCGGATCGATCCGTCTTCTTCGCTCGCTGATGAAAGGCCGGTCATGAGGCGAAACCACTGGCGATCATTCTTATCGGGCATCAGCAACTGACGCAGATCTTCGACAGAAATTTCGCCGGGTGCGGCGGTTTCAGTCATAGCAAGAAACATTGCTTCGACGCCAAACTGTGCAGTCCCACGCAGCAAGTCGTTTCGCGTCGGGAAGTAATACGTCAGGTGACTCTGACGCACGCCCGCTCGTGCGGCGACGGCCTGCTGTGTGAGGGAGCTGAAGCCGACTGTGAGCAGTATTTCGTTCGCAGCAGTGAGAATCTTTTCGCGTACGGACGCATCGGGTTTAAGCGAAGCAAGGCATGGAACGGCAAGTTGGATGTTCATTTTTGGTAATCATACCAAGGCATCACTATAAATTGGTTGCACAACCAAAATATAGATACAGCTTTTCCTTAAAACGACCATTTCACGGGGGATAAAACGCGAATATAGCTACTATTGACAATGACACAATATCGACGCCGGCCCCTGTATATTGTTAGTTGCATAAGAAAGTTGTAAGTCTCGCGGCACTCAATGTGGTGTTTGTCGAAAAAGCGAACGGAACGGCGACTCGCACGAACTTCCTCTCACAAAGGACGCCTGATGAGCGTCTGCTAGCATCGCCGCCGTGACTCTATCTCGCCCCATTCTCGCCCTGCTGGCCGCGATTTTTCTTGCGTCCTGGTTTATCCCTTCAATGTCGCGAACGCTGGTGCGGCCTGACGAAGGGCGCTATACCGAAATCGCTCGCGAAATGGCGCTTTCTGGCGATTACGTGACCCCGCGCCTGAACGGGCTCAAGTACTTCGAAAAGCCACCGCTTCAGTACTGGGCCACCGCGCTGGCCATTTCCGCGTTCGGTCAAAGCGATTTCACGGCCCGCTGGTGGCCACTTTTCTCCGGTTTTTTCGGGCTCGCGCTGGTGTGGTTCACGGTTCGCGCGATGGCCGGAAAAGACTTGGCGTGGGTGAGCACGGGGCTGTTGGGCGCGATGATTTACTACTTCGTCATCGCGCACATCAACACGCTGGACATGGGCCTTGCGGCGTTCATGACGCTCACCATGGTGGGCCTCATTCGCGGCTTCGGTATTGTGGGGCAATCAAGTGCTACCGCGCGCGGATGGATGATCGCCGCATGGGCCGGTGCGGCGCTCGCGTTCCTGTCGAAAGGTCTAATCGGGATCGTGCTGCCCGGCGCAATTTTCGTGTTGTATCTGCTTGCCTCAAGGCAGTGGCATTTGCTGACGCGGATGGAGTGGATTTGGGGGCCAGTCGCGTTCCTTCTGATCGCACTGCCGTGGCCACTTCTGGTGCAGTCGAGGAATGCAGAATGGGCCAATTTTTTCTTCATTTACGAGCACTTTGAGCGCTTCTCAAACAGCGAACACGGTCGCGACGGTGCGCTGTATTACTTCATTCCGATTTTGATCGTTGGGCTGATACCGTGGACGCCTGCCGTTTTCGGATTTTTTCGTCGTGACGCCCGCACTGCGATCAACGAAGCTTACGCCAAGGCGCAACTTAACCTTCCGCTGTTCCTTGCAATATGGTGCGCATTTCTGTTTGTGTTTTTCAGTGTTTCACGTTCCAAATTGCCTTCTTATTTGCTACCAACGGTGCCAGCGTTTGCGATGCTGCTCGCACCGATGATGCTGCGTATGCCCAACGTGCAATTTGGGCGAGCGCTCGTCGCGATGGCGCTCGTACCACTGGGGCTCCTGATTGCAGCGGCGATGAACGACCGCTTTGAATCAGACGCGTACACGCCCGCGATGGTTACTCAGTATGCGGCGTACTTTGTACTCAGCGCGGCGTTGTATGCCGCAGCGCTGCTGGCGGCCTGGTGGCTGAACCGGAAGTCAAGACGCATTGATGCATTGTTAGTCGCCGCGACGCTTGCCACAGCCGCCGGAAGCGTTTTGGTGGCGGGCTACGGGACATTGTCGGCCAGTACGTCAAGTCAGCAACTGGTCGTGGACTTTCTGGCGACCGAACCGCAGTACCGCTCAGGCGATCCCTTCTTCTCCGTCGGCATGTACGAGCAGACACTGCCTGCGTATTTGAAGCGCACCGTCACTTTGGTGGATTACCTCGACGAAATGGGCCTCGGCGCGGCCATGGAGCCGGAAAAAGTGCGCTTTAATTTCGCTGATTTTGCTGAGGAATGGGAATCGTTAGACCGCGCCTATGCCGTCACCGATTTTGATCAGTTGCCGCGCATGGATTTCGCTGGACTGGAGTATCGCGTGGTGGCGACCGATTTGCGCCGCGCGATCATCGCACGGCATCCGAAACAATGACGCAGCGGACTGCTTTGTGAGCGCAACCGCCCTCAGTATTGCGCTCTTAAGCGTGTTGCTCAACGCCGCCGCGCAGTTGTTTTTGAAAGCGGGGACGAACGTCGTCGGTACGGTCAGTTTTGGTGATGCCAATACCTTCAACACGCTCATGCAAATCGCGCGTGTGCCCTGGTTCTGGGCGGGGTTCGCCTGTTACGGCATCAGCCTCTTCACGTGGATCGCCACGCTTTCACGCTTGCCTGTCAGCGTCGCCTATCCGCTGGTGTCGATTGGCTACGTCGTCAACGCCGCAGCAGCGTGGTATCTGTTTGGTGAATCAATCACCGCGCAAAAATTAGTAGGGATTGGCCTGATCGTGGTCGGTGTCATTCTCGTCTCGAATACAGTTAGCAAATAAATGCGGGGGACTGTCATTCTGAGTCTTGGACGAAGGATCTCGTTGCAGCAACCCACCCTGCCCGTCGTAACCGTGCCCCGCGCCACCTGACCTTTCGCTTCGCTCAAGATGACAACAATTGCCTCAACCAGAAAACCCATCGCCTTCGCGGCGCCCTCGCTCGGCGAGGAAGAATTTGCCGCAGCCGACGCAGTTTTGCGCTCAGGCTGGATCGCCTCTGGCCCCAACGTCGTCGCGCTTGAAGGTGAGCTTTCGACCTATTTCGGCGGGCGTGCGACGCGACTCCTGACCAGCGAAACCGCAGCGCTCGAAGTCGCGCTACAACTACTCGGCATCGGCGCTGGCGACGAAGTATTGATCGGTGCGCAAACGTTTTTCTCCAGCGGCAACATGGTGGAAAAAGTCGGTGCGAAGGCGGTGTTTGTCGATGTCGATTTGAAATCACGCAACATTGATCTGGCAGATGCCGCACGACGCGTCACGAAGAAAACCAAAGCCATCATCCCGACCCATTACGCCGGTTTAGCATGCGATATGGATGCGCTTTATGCCTTTGCAAAACTTCACAATTTGCGCGTGATCGAAGACGCAGCGCTTGCGATTGGCTCGTCATGGCGAGGCAAAGCCATCGGCTCGTTCGGTGACATCGCCCTCTTCTCGTTCCATCCGAACAAGAACATCACCACCATTGAAGGCGGCGCGCTTGTCTGCAACGATATTGCCGATGTGAAGCGGGTCGAAGTGCTGCGTTTCCATGGCATCAGTCGCCTGCCTGATCAAACGCGTGACGTCGATTTTCCTGGCGGCAAATTCAACATGACTGACGTCAGTGCGGCGATTGGTCGCGCGCAGCTCAAAAAGCTCGATGCGTTTTGTCGCCATCGCCGGCAACTTGCGGCTCACTATTTGACTCGCCTGAAGCAGATTCTTGATGACTCGTTGTTGCCGCACGCAGGCCATGCTGGCGACGAAGCGGGACATAGCTGGAACCTGTTCGCGATCCGCTTGCCGCTTGAACAATTGAAGTTGTCCCGCGCCGAAATCATGGACGCGATGAAAGCGCGCGGAATAGCTACCAGCGTGTCGTACGAATCGCCGCATCTCACGTCACTCTTTCGCGGGCAAGGCTGGAAGGAAGGCGATTTACCAAACACTGAACTGATCGCAGACGCGACGTTAACACTCCCGCTGCACACGGGACTGAACGAGACGGATGTTGACTACGTGTGCGATAGTCTTGCCTCTGTTCTTGCTGAGGCGCGCCGCTAGATGACGATTCCCCAACTTTCCGTTGTGATTCCGGTTTACAACGAACAAGCGGTCTTGCCCGAGTTGTTCGCGCGCCTGTATCCGGCGCTGGATGCGATTGCCGAAACGGGCACTTCCTACGAGGTCATCTTCATCAATGACGGCAGCAAAGATCGCTCGCCCGCATTGTTGCTGGACCAACAGTCGAAGCGCCCCGAGGTCACGCGCGTCGTGCTCTTCTCTGGAAATTTTGGTCAACATGCGGCGATCATGGCGGGTTTCGCCCAGGTTCGCGGGGAAGTCGCAGTCACACTGGACGCCGATCTGCAAAATCCGCCTGAGGAAATTCACAAGCTGCTGGCGGCGTATCGCGAAGGCCACGACTATGTCGGCTCAATCCGTGATCTGCGTCGGGGCGATGCATGGTGGCGCGGCGCAGCGTCAAAGGCGCTCAATGCCATCCGCGAACGCACGACCAGCATCAAGATGACCGATCAGGGCTGCATGCTGCGTGCGTATTCTCGTCGCATTGTTGACCTGATCAATCAAACGCGCGAGGTTCGCACTTTCATCCCGGCACTGGCGTACACCTACTCGATGACGCCAACCGAAGTGGTAGTAGCGCACGCCGAGCGCGCTGCCGGAGAATCGAAATATTCGCTGTACCAATTATTGCGGCTGAACTTCGATTTGATGACGGGTTTTTCGTTGCTGCCGTTGCAGATTTTTTCTTTGCTCGGTATGACCGTTGCCGTCGGCTCAGTCATTACCTATCTGGTGCTCATGATTTATCGTGGCTTCACGTTGCCGTTCTGGGACGCCATGCGCGCGCTTCTTGATCGCGACATCCTGCAATTTTTCCTTACCGGCATGGTGCTGTTTGGGCTCGGGATCGTGGGTGAATATGTGGGGCGCATCTACTTGCAAGTGCGTGATCGTCCGCGCTATGTGATTGATCGAATCGTTGAGCAATCGGTAAGCGAATTTCCTGCAGGTGCGAGCGACATCGAGACAGCGCGCAATCTGGCATGACAACGACTACGGCTGTGGTGTTCGCGTATCACAACGTTGGCGTACGTTGCCTGCGTGTGCTGCTTGACCAAGGCGTCCACGTGCCACTCGTTCTGACACACGAGGATAGTCCGACCGAAAACATTTGGTACGAATCGGTAGCGCAAGTTTGCGCAGATCGCGGCATTGAGGCGATCACCGTCGACAACCCCAATGATCCCCAGATTGTCGCGCGTATTCTTGCGCTCGCGCCCGATTTCCTGTTTTCGTTTTATTACCGCAAGATGCTGGGCGCGGACATTCTTGGAATTCCGAAGCAAGGAGCGCTCAACATGCACGGCTCGCTATTGCCCAAGTATCGGGGACGCGTGCCGACAAACTGGGCGGTGATCAACGGCGAAACTGAAACCGGCGCATCTCTGCACTACATGGATATCAAGCCCGATGCTGGCGATCTTGTTGCGCAGTCGAGTGTGCCCATTTTGGGTGATGACACGGCGTTTGAGGTGTTTCAGAAGGTCGTCGTTGCCGCAGAAATTACGCTGGTTCGTGCACTGCCGCAGTTGATCGGCGGCACCGCGCCGCGCGTTCCACTCGATCTGAAATCAGGCTCCTACTTTTCTGGTCGCAAACCGGAAGATGGACGGATTGACTGGCAACAATCAGCGCAACAAATTTACAACCTGATTCGTGCGGTTGCGCCGCCGTATCCCGGCGCTTTTACGGATTTTCACAACGAACGCATTGTTTTTAACAAGGTGCGAATTGCCGACGGCGCGAATGCTTCAGCAACGCCCGGAAGCATCACACACGCTGGATCGATATTCAGCTTCGTCTGCGGCGACGGCAAGCGCTTGGAGCCGTTGTCGCTCACGGTAAGCGGCCAAACTTTGGATCGCGCGGCATCGCAAAATTGCTTGAAATCGTTCGCAACGAAGTAGGCACCACGCCCGGCGTGAAACAATAGCGCCTGAACACAAGGCTTGACCATGAAAAAAGTATTGATCCTCGGTGCCAATGGTTTTATTGGCCATCATCTGAGTCGCGCGATTCTTGCGACGACTGACTGGCACATCGTTGGCATGGATTTGGGCAGTCATCGCCTGACGTCGATGCTGGACCATCCGCGCATGAGCTTTCATGAGCGTGACATGTTGACCAGTACCGCATGGATTGATGAGCAGGTGGCTGCGTGCGACGTCGTATTGCCACTTGTGGCCATTGCGACGCCAGCGACCTACGTGCGCGATCCGCTGCGCGTGTTCGAGCTGGATTTCGAAGCCAATCTTCCGATTGTGCGCATGTGTGTGAAGTACAAAAAGCGCCTGATTTTTCCGTCGACCTCTGAGGTTTACGGCATGTGCACAGACACCGAATTCGATCCCGAAACATCAGACCTCGTCGTCGGCCCGATCAACAAGCCGCGCTGGATATATTCGGTGTCAAAGCAGTTGATGGATCGCATCATTCATGCGTACGGCCTCAAAGGCGAGCTGGATTACACCCTGTTCCGCCCCTTCAACTGGATCGGCGAAGGCCTTGATTCGTTAACCGCAAGCAACCCCGGCGGCGCTCGTGTGATCACGCAATTCATCGGCCACATCATTCGCGGCGAGCCGATTCAGCTGGTCGATGGCGGCAGCGCGCGGCGCAGCTTTACCGACGTTGAAGACGCCATCGGCGCATTGATGACGATCATCGACAACCCCCGCGGTATCGCGACAGGCAAGATTTACAACATCGGCAATCCGGCCAATAACCACTCGGTGCGTGATCTTGCCGAGATGTTGTTAAAGCTGGCTCCTGAATACGCCGAGTACAAGGCAGGTGCCGCGAAGTCCAAAATTGTGGACACCACGGCCGAGGAATACTACGGCGTCGGTTATCAGGACGTGCAATTCCGCACACCGCGCATCACTAATACCGTCGATGAACTCGACTGGTTGCCGAAGGTGACGATGGCGCGCGCATTGCGAAAAATTCTCGAAGCCTATCGCGCGGAAGCCGCAGCCATCACGACCGCCCAGCGAGCGTAATGCCGTTTCTCTGCCTCAAGGTTGACGTCGACACGCTGCGCGGAACGCTGGAAGGCGTGCCACGTCTGGTTGAGCTTTTTAAACGCGAGCAAGTCGGCGCGACCTTTCTTTTTTCGCTGGGCCCTGACAATACGGGCCGTGCGATCAAACGCATTTTTCGTCCCGGTTTTCTCGCCAAAGTTCGGCGCACGTCAGTGCGATCCAACTACGGTTTGAAGACGCTGCTTTACGGCACCTTGATTCCCGGCCCCGACATTGGTAAGCGCGCAGCAGAACCCATGCACGCGACGCGCGACGCCGGGTTCGAATGCGGCATTCACTGTTGGGATCATGTGAGTTGGCAAGACGGTGTTATGAAAAAATCACCTGAATGGACGCGCGACCAGATGGATCGTGCACATGAGCGGTTCGCACAGGTATTCGGACAACCAGCGCAGACATGGGGCGCTGCGGGCTGGCAGATGAGCGTAGAAGCGCTGCGTCATCAGGGCACGCTCGGCTATCGCTATGCAAGCGATGCGCGCTCGGATCCTCCGACGCTCGCCCCCGCCAAAGACGGCGACACCAGCAGCGTCTTCTGGCCGCTGGTGAAGGGCGAAGCCTTGCCGGTACCGCAAGTCACGGGCACGCTGCCTACGCTTGACGAATTGATTGGTCTGGATGGATGCACAGCGGACAATGTGCACGAGCACTTGTTGCAACTTACCGCGCATAACCGGCGCGATCACGTGTTTACGCTACACGCCGAACTCGAAGGCATGGCGCTGCTGCCGGTGATGGAGCGGCTGCTTGCTGGATGGCGCGACCAGGGCTACAGCCTGGTCAGCACAGGAACGTACTTCGATACAGTGAACAGCGACACGCTGCCTTACTGCGAACTCGACTGGGCGGAAGTCGCCGGTCGATCCGGAACGCTCGTAAAACAAGGTCAACCGTACCTCGCGAATCTGAACCAAACCATGCGCCTCTAGTTTCAGGAGCCTTCATGCCAACTAAAAAAGTCACCGATTTCGACCTGCCTACCAACGGCGGAGGTCGCTTCAAGCTCTCCGAGCACGCAGGCAAAATCGTCGTGCTCTATTTCTATCCAAAGGACAGCACGCCGGGATGTACGACCGAAGGCATTGACTTTGCAGCGTTGCATGACAAATTCGTAAAAGCCAACGCGGTCGTAGTCGGCATCTCGCGCGATAGCGTCAAATCACACGACAATTTTTGCGCGAAACATGGCTTCCCATTCGCGTTGGTTTCGGACGCCGAAGAAGCGCTTTGCACCCAGTTTGACGTCATCAAGATGAAAAATATGTACGGCAAACAATTGCGCGGCATTGAACGCAGCACCTTCATCATCGGCACGGATCGCACGCTCGTCCACGAATGGCGTGGCGTCAAAGTCGCTGGGCACGCACAGGCTGTGCTCGACTTCGTGACGACGCTTTCCTGATCCACACGAATCAGACTTAAGAACGCAGCGGCAAGCGCTGTTTTGTGCGTGAAATAGTGACTTCAAAATGAACAGCTTTTTGCCAACGTCTTTATTTCACCGGGCCAAAACCCGTATATGTCTAAAAGTCGACTTAAGGCCTATTGACGCTCTAGCCCCTATGAAAACGTCTTTACGCGAACAAGCTGTAGCCCTTTTTCGCGCATTCACAGCGCAGCGCAAATGAATTCCGCAACCGGAAACGGACGCTTTTAGCGTGACGACCCCCGCTGTAGCGAGAACTGGTCGTAGCCGACGCTTTGTACACGGCCCTCTGCGTTATAGGTCACGTCGAAGTACTGATCTTCGTTGCCAGCGTTGAATTTGTATTTGTGCGTCAGCTCGTTCGGCGTCATGCCGAAGCGCTGCTCTTTGCTGTTGCGCCCCAGGATTCGCCGCACTTCGGTGATTGTCATGCCGGGCACGATACGCTTGAAATTGGCTTCCACCAGCACCTGAACGATTTTTTCAACCGTGCCCTGCGCGTTGATCGTCATCATGTAGGTGCGCACGCCCTCGGGTCCGAGCGGATATTCCCATATTTCCTTGTCGCCTTCGCGATTGACGCTCGCGGGCTCACCCATCTTCGCCTTCAGGTCTGCGACGGTGGACTGTCCCGCTTGCAACTCGCCCGTTGCAACTCGATCACAGCCCACGATGCCCAGAATCGTTGAAAAGAATCCCATGACAACCAGCCCTCGAATCATTATCTTCATTAATGTGTCCCGCCTAAAAAGTTTTTCGCATGTCGCGGTGTGGAATATTGCAATCGAGATATTCGTCGCCCTCAGCCACAAACCCAAACTTCTCGTAGAAGCCGATCGCATGCGTCTGTGCGGATAGAACGACCTCATGATCGCCGCGTTGACGCGCACGATCAATCAGGTGCTGTAATACAAGCGCTCCAACACCGAGCCCGCGATAAGGCTTTCTCACGGCCATGCGCCCGATGTGTCCGTCGGGCAACAATCGACCACAACCTGCAGCCTTGCCATCGGTCCAGACAATCGCATGAATCGAGACCGGATCGTGCGCGTCAATCTCCTCCTCGGCTGGCACCTTTTGTTCTTCAACAAACACCTCAAAGCGAATCGCTTTGAGCGTCGATTGATCGTCCGGCCAGCTCGCCGTTTTAACTTTGAATTCAGGTTTCAACGTCGTATCCACGCCTCGCTTTGAGGCAAAAAAGTTCTTCAACCGCTGGGCAGATTCTGCGGAGCACACACCACCCACAACTGATCGCGCATGATGATTCAGCCGCGTCTCTGCGAACAGATCAACCACGCTTCCTGCGGCACCAAATTTAGGGTCAGCCGCTCCCCACACCACTCGTCCCACACGCGCGTGGATGAGTGCACCCGCGCACATCGCGCATGGCTCCACGGTCGTGTAAACGGTCGCGCCGGGCACGCGGTAATTATTAATCAGCCGAAACGTATCGCGCAATGCGATGATCTCGGCATGCGCCGTCGTATCGCCATCGCGAATCACGCGATTCATGCCGCGTCCGATGATTTGTCCGGCGACCACGACGACGGCTCCGATCGGCACCTCACCTGCAGCGGCCGCTTCATCAGCGAGCTGTAACGCCGCACGCATAAAGCGCTCGTCCTCTAGCTGAATCGCGTCACTCACGTCGGAACAATCCGTTCCAGCCAGCGCATGAGTGCTGCTTCATCAGGCGTGCCTTTGCCCTCGCCATACTTCGCTTTCATTGCAGCATGCGCCTCGGGCCGATGCTGATTGATCTTGAATTTGCCCTCAAGCTTCGTCACGGTCATGCGGAATGCGCAAATCATGCCCATCATTGCGTCCTGATATTTCGCATCCAGCGCACGCCACTGGTCGGCGTAGGCGGGTTCATGAATCGCAATCAGCGACTTGAGCAACGCGTCTTTCGCGTCGTTGGTTGCCAGTTCTGCCGGTTCGCCGTAAGCATGAACCGCGATGTAATTCCACGTCGGCACACGACGTAAGTCCGCATAAACGCTCGGCGACATATAAGCATGTGGCCCGAGAAACGCGACCATCGACGGTCGCTTTTCGAACAGCATCGCACAGTGCGGATTGGCTTTCGCCATATGAAAATGCAGCACCAAATCATCGCCCTCTTCCGTCATTGAAACCGGCAGATGCGTGACAAACGGCGCACCGTCAACGTCCACCGATGTCAGCGTCGCGAAGTTGTGCTCGCGCATGACTTCCAGCGTCATGGCGCGATCAGGAGATTCAAAATGTTTGGGCAGATACATGCTGAATTTGAAGTGTTAGCGGCGGCCCGCATTTCTACCAACAGCGATCAACGCAACCGTCAAAAACGCCACCACGAACATCGCAGGCTCAATGGCTTCTCGCAGCAGCAGCGCAGCGAATGCTAACGTGAAGAACAGTTGCATCAACTGAACCTGGCTCACGCGCGCGATGCCACCCAACGCCAGTCCGCGATACCAAAAGAAAAATCCGATCCACTGGCTCATCAAACCAAGATACGCAAACGAAAGCCAAGCCTGAACTGGAGCCAGTTCAGGATGCGTTGGCGCGCTCCAAAAAGCGAGCGCCAGCGTCCCCGGCAAACCAAAAATCAAAGCCCACGAAATCGCTTGTGGCCCGGTCATGTAACGCGTGGCGATGGCACCCGACGCGTAACCCAAACCGCCAAGTAAAACGCCGACCAGCATCAGCACGTCGGCCGAATGCAACTCGCCGTGCGCCCGTATCCATGCATATCCGCACACAAGTGCCGTACCCGCGATCGCGCACCACCAAAATTTTCGCGACAGCGATTCACGATTGAGCCACGCGCCAATCACAGCGGTCGCGAGAGGCAGAATGCCGTTGACCACCGCTGCGTGGTTTGACGGAACAGTCTGCAGTGCCAAAGTGTTGAGCAATGGCCAGCCAAACACAATGCCGGCGGTCGCGCCAACCAGCGGTAACCACGCCTTGCGGGGCGGCCAAGACGCACGCGTTGCAAGCAAATACGCAATACCCGCGACTCCCGCCAAAACCGCTCGCCCCGCCCACACAAACCACGGCGACAAAATATCTCCCACCATGGCAATCTTGGTCATTGGCATCGTGAGGCTGAAGATGAGGACGCCGATTGCGCCGAGGATCAGGCCGGAGGATTGAGGGTTCACGGGTCGGGCAATCGAGTTCGATATATCGAACAACTATAAATTATCGAGCTGAAAAAGGCGATTCCGGTTTGGCATAGACGCCGTGCCTCGCAGGGTCTTTTTTTAACGGTTACGCATCCTGTCGCCTGCCGTTCGCTTCACTTGCGCAAAACCCTCGGCAGCGAATGAATAATCAGCAACCACTCGGCCTTCTTGGTGCCCGCATTTCGCACCGAGTGCACGCTGTCAGCGGCAAATTGCGCGGCGTCGCCCGCTTCTAGCGTGAAAATTCGTTTACCGACCGTCACTTCAATTTTGCCAATCTGCACGACGATATGTTCTTGCGTGCCGAGCGAGTGCGCCGGAAATTTACCTGTCGTTTTGCGTGCGGGCAGCGTGTTGTGAACGATTTCTACCAATGCGTCTGGGCTGACCGGCGACAACGTTTTCCGCATCAACCCTGTCTTGGGGTCATGATAAATCGGCTGTTCGGCTGCCGTTTGAATGTGTACCGGTGGACCCATATCACCACGCAAGAGCGCCGACATCGAGACCGTCATGCCTTCGGCCAGTTTGGCTAGCATCACGGCCGTTGGGCTCGTCAGGCCCGCCTCGATTCGGCTTACGACGGACTTCGATACGCCCGCGCGTTTGGCGAGATCAGACAGCGAGATTTGCTGCACCTCGCGCGTCGCCTTGATCGTGGAACCGATGCTTTGCGCAACTCGCAACGCATTACCCGCGTTGCTCGCCAAATCGGTCGCGGTGCGCACCACAGCAAGCGCCGTACCGAGCGCGGTCGGGCGTTTTGACTTTACAGGAGTTGCCATGCTGCGCCTTTAGTGAGTAGAGATACGTCCGACTGCATAAGCGGACCGCGATGGGTCAGCTCTTCGCTAGAGTGTACGAGTCCTTGCCGTCTTTCATCGACCATCCGAGCGTCGTCAGTTCGCCGCGCAGGCGATCTGCCTCAGCCCAATTCTTATTGTCGCGAGCGGCCCACCGTAAATCTGCCACTACACGAACGTTGTCTGGCACGTCGACGGCCTTCGGAACCCAAATGCCAAGTCCGAGGCCGAACGCTTCGTCGAACTTGAGCAGCGTCGCTTTTTTTACACCCGGCGCAAGGTCTGATTTCAACAACTCGTATGCGAGCGCCAGCGCCTGCGGAAAATTCAAATCGTCATTCAGCATCGCCATAAAGCGCGCTACAAAATCCGCATTCGGTTGCGCCGCTGCTTCGCCCAATGCCATGAAGTTGACGCGCATACGATCCAGCGCCGTCTGCGCCGCGTCGAGCGCATCCCAACTGAACACGAGCTGCGACCGATAGTGCGCAGTGAGGCACAAGTAGCGATACGCAATCGGGTCATAGCCCTTGTCGATCAGCACCTGCACGCGCAAAAATTCGCCGCTCGATTTGCTCATCTTGGCGCTGTTGAGCAGGATGAAATATCCGTGCATCCAGAAGTTTGCGAGCCGCGTTCCGTATGCCGCTTCGGTCTGCGAAATTTCGTTCGGATGATGGACCGTGATGTGATCTTCGCCACCACAATGAATATCGAAATACGCGCCGAGATATTTGTGCGCCATCGCAGAGCACTCAATGTGCCAACCCGGAAAGCCGCGACCCCACGGCGAATCCCATTCCATCTGACGATGATCTTCAGGCGCAGAAAATTTCCACAGCGCGTAGTCGGTTGGGTTCTTTTTTTCGCCTAGATCTACGCGCGCTCCGGCTTGCAATCCGGCGATATCGAGTCGACCAAGATATCCATAATCTGGCTGCTTTGACGTGTCGAAATAGATGCCATCGGTGGTGCGGTAAACGTAGCCTTTTTTCTCGATTTCTTCGATGAATGCGATTTGCTCGGGAATATGATCCGTCGCCTTGCACCAAATGTCCGGCTCTACGATGTTGAGTAATTTGAGGTCACCGCGAAACGCATCGGTGTACAGCGCAGCAATCGTCCACGCCGTCTGTCCCGTGCGGCGCGAGCCCGCCTCCATCTTGTCTTCGCCGTCATCACCGTCGGACACCAGATGCCCGACGTCGGTGATGTTCATCACGTGGTTGACACGGTAACCGTTTAACTTCAGCGTGCGCACCAGACCGTCCTCGAACAGGTAGGTACGCAAATTGCCGATATGCGCGTAGTTATAGACCGTGGGCCCGCAGGTGTAGAGCCCGACCTCGCCCGGCTTCAGTGGTGTGAATTCACGCTGTGAGCGCGTCCAGGTGTCGTAGAGTTCGAGAGACATATCAGGGAAAAGGTAGGTACAAAAAAGGCTGCACGCAGCAGCCTTTAAGTGAATTGAAACGACTCGCTAAAGGCAAACGAGCGCACGACCCAGACGCGGGCAGCTACAGGTACGACAGCAGAGACTCGTTTTTTTCATATGCGAAGCAGTTTAACTTAGAAGCGAACGTCTAGCCCGGCACGCAGAAAGCGATGCGTGACACCTTCCAACCAGCATCCGTCATGCGATTGAATTCGTCTTTATCGAGCACCGTGCGAAGGTTGTAACCCAAGCCGTCAAGACGCAGCATTTCATACGCGGGGACGCTGCCAGTCATACAGGTCATGCCGTTCGGAAACGAGGCCTGAAAAACCATGCCATCGACAGCCCAGCCAGGGTTCGCCGCATACGCTTTGCAGTCTTCGGTGCTTGCGCTGTACGCATACGCACCGCCGCTTATCAGGCGAGCACGGCAAACGGGTTGTGCCAGCGCGATCACATTAGATTGCGCCGTGAAACTGAATGTGTCCATCACGAAACCGGTGCGCGTCCATGAGCCGCCGCGCGCCCCGCCGAGCATTTCCATCAACTCAATCGGGTCGGTGATCAAGGCGTAACGCCCGGTCACGCC
>JBBRGY010000020.1:0-15214 GCA_038223495.1 Burkholderiales bacterium
TGCGATGGAGCGCAACATGATGGTGGTCGATACAGGCAGCTCAACTGACAGCGCGGCAAGCCCGAGCGCGCCGCCCGCCGCGCCGGAGGCGCCTGCCGCGAGCTTGTGCCACCAATTTGAAGTTGAGTCCGACTTGGTCTCGCCCTTTTTTAACGTCCACAGCGCGACCTTTAAGGCCGTCTCAATCGCTTTCCGTGTGGCGTCGTTAACGACCGCGTTCCATTGCTTTGGAAGCAGGGCGAAGCCTTTCTCAATCGGCGTTCCGACGAAACTGGAGATCTTCGCTGCGAGGCCAGGATTTTCGAGCAGCAGTTTCGCGGTGCGGAGTTCGTTCAGCTCCGCGTCGGTCATAGCGGGATTCAAGTTCTTTCTGGTCACGACGGTGTTGCCTTCGAAGGAGTTCATTTCTTAGGCGAAGCATCCCACAGTTTTGAGATATCGGCGTAATTGAGCGTCTACTAGGCCGCCTCACAAAGGCGCAAAAGCTGAAATCTGTGCCATCAACTTTTTCATAAAAGACATACTTGATAGGGGCTGAAACGTCGAATCGCCATAAGTCGACTATCCGAAAATAATGGTTGTATCCCCCGTGAAATATGAGGTGTAAGAAAAAGCTGTTACGTATTAGTCAATACGCGTGCAAACGTAAGCCTCAGTCCTGTAGGGGAGGGCAATGCTTTTCTGATTGCGCAATGCGGGATGCGATGCGATCAAATCACCGAGCTGGGAAAAAACGGCTTCCTTTTCGTTCGTGGGAAGCGCCGCAATAAAACTGACTGACATAAAGCGATCAACGATGACTTACTGCGCGCTTCCGACGTGCTGGTACGCGAAATTGACTTGTTTTAGCGCTGTAAATTTTTGGCCAACGGCTGTGGTGAAAGGTTTGCGCCAGTCACCCTTGTAAAAGCGCGGCGCATCGCCTTCGTACGGCGTAATGATCGACGTAATCGCTGCCACCCAGTCGACGGAATCGTCCCGGACGTTCCAGATCAATGCCAGTTTGCCGCCGGGTTTGAGTATGCGATGAATTTCAGCCAATGCCGCTTCAGTAGCAAACCAGTGAAATGCCTGCGCGCAGACGACAGCGTCAACGCTTGCATCCCGCAAGGGTATGGCTTCGGCGCTGCCTTTGAGTGCCGTCACGCTCGGCAGGCGCTGAACCAGTTGTGCCCGCATCGCGTCGACCGGTTCCACGGCAGTTACCGTCGCGCCAGATGCAACCAGTAGTATGGTGAACTTTCCGGTGCCCGCGCCCAAGTCGACGACCTGCTTTCCGGTGCCGATACCCGCCGCACTGGCCAGCCAGGGCTGAACCTCAGCAGGGTACTCCGGCCGACCCCTGGCATAGGTTTGCGCCTCGATTGAAAAACCCTGTTGCGCAGCGCAGTGAATCGCAGTCATAGCGTCGATGTTAGCTGGCAGGAGCGGCACGATGCGCTCAGGTTATGGCGCTGATCGTAAGTCGGTGCGCGAATTCGTGTGACGTGTTCAATACAATCATTCACCATGATTGAGATTGCAGCAACAGAAGAATTCGGGGCGCTCGGTGTGATGCACCTGAAGCGGTTGTGGTCGCGACGCATGCGGCGCAGGCCCGTTGACGGAATCGATGTTGCCTACGAATGGAAGCGCGACATTGTCGTGATTCACGGTTTGGGCATAGGGCTTGAACAGGTATCGCGATATTTGGCAAGCGATCATACGTTTGCGCAATTTGAAGCGTGGGTTCTCGAACTAAATAACGGGTCTATTAAGCCTTCAACGGTGTCACGCTTAAACGCGGCGCTTTCAGGCCAACCGTACGCGGCCGATACGGCCTCGTGGCTAGCGGACGTGCAGTCAATGGCTCCCGTACTTAGCGCGGCCGATTTGCAGATGTGGTCGGAACAGGGCTATGTGATTGTGCATGACGCTATCACTCCAGAGCAATGTGCTGCGGCGGCTCAACTTGTGTATGAGTCGGTCGGCGCACGGCCCGACGATCCGGAGACGTGGTACTCGCGGACGAACAGTCAGGGCATCATGGTGCAGATTTTTCAGCATCCGGCCATGGATGCGGCGCGCCAATCTGCAAGCATTCACAAAGCCTTTGCGCAGTTGTGGGGCACGGCTGATTTATTGCCGACGAATGATCGTTGCGGTTTCAATTCGCCGGAGCGAACGGGATTCACTTTTCCGGGACCGCATCTGCATTGGGACGCGGAACTCATTGCGCCGATGCCGTTTGGTACACAGGGCATCATTTACCTGACAGACACGTCAGAAACGCAAGGCGCATTTTCGTGCATTCCTGGCTTTCAGAACTTGATTGACGAATGGCTGCTGGCGCTTCCGTCCAACGCTGACGCGCAAACGAAGATACGGAGACAGACGCCGACTGCGATTGCCGGAAAGGCGGGCGATCTGATCATCTGGCATCAGTCGTTACCGCACGGGAGCAGTCCAAATCGGGCGACGACCCCGCGCGTCGTTCAGTATCTCAACATGTTTCCGATGCGACCAGAAACCAGCTTTACGATGTCGTCAAGCGACTAGCGTCGCCCGCGATGTCCACCGCCGTGGTAACCGCCTCGGTAGCCGCCACCATATCCACCACGGTATCTACCAAAAAAGCCGAGCGAAATCGAGGGGCCCCAACCGCCGTAGTAGTACGGCGAGCCGTAATAGCCGACGTATCCCGGCTGCGCGTCGTAATAAACGTAGGTCGGGTACGGCACGGGCGTAACGGTGTTCTGCACCATCATGACGGCGTTTGAATCTGCGTACAGCGACGGGTCGCTAGCCGACATGGGAGCTGACGACTGCGCAGGCGCGCTGGCGACTGGGCTGTTGGATGCGGGATCAACCGACACAGTGAGTTGCAGCGTGGGGCCTGGATCTTGTGGAAGTTGCACGGTGTACTGCTTGCCCGCGTACTCGTAAACGACTTTGTAGCCGACCGCACGATTTTCGTAAATGGTTTGCGTGCTGCATTGTGGCGGGGCACCGTTCGTCATGGTCGCGCAGGCTTGTCGCGGCACGCCGACTTGCTGCATGACGGGAGTGCTGGAAATGACGCGCGCTGACTCCGCAGCGGACGCCGCTATTGACGCGCCGCTCGTCGCACCTGCAGCAAGCAGAATGAAGGTAAATGTTGCCGTTTTCATTCGAGACTCCAATGGTTTTGGCTAGGTATGCTCAAGTTCGGAAGCTTACGCTGTTTCGACGTTTTTGGCGCTGTTTGGTTTACCGCTTGCGGTGCATAAATAGCGTTCCCACGTGTCTTGAGGAGCTCAGAGATGCGCTGTCGCGGACAACAGCACTTCGCCGTATGCGTCTACTACTTCTCGCCATCAGTCGCTGGCGACCCAGACATTTCTCGCATTTGCTTGACGATGTCCTCATCGGACGTCGCTGGTTGGCTCGAAGCTGCGGGCCGTGGCGCGTCAAGCACGTGCACGATAGGTGGAAATGCGAAGACGCAGACCGTCACTGCTAACTGAACGAGGATGAAAGGCAGCAGCGATTTAACGATTGCGGAAGTGGCCGTTGCGCCCAATCCACCACGCGATCTCACCATCAAAACGGCATAACCCATGGGCGGAATCAGAAAGCTGGTTTGCAGCATAAGCAAAAGCAAAACTGACGCCTGCTGAGCGTCGCCAAGTTTCGCGATCAGCGCCGGTGCAATGATTGGAATCACTACAAAAATCATCTCGAACGCATCGAGCACCCAGGCGCACAGCGCAACGAACAACAGCATGCAAATGGCAGTGAGCTGCGGCGAAAGTGTCGAGTTGAGAATGAGCTCTGTCAGCCATTGGTCAGTGCCAAAGGCGCGGAATACCAGACTAAATGTCGTCGCGCCCACCAACAACGCGAACAAGGCGCCACTCAGCGTGAGTGTGTCATGCAACACCGTTTGCCACGCAGACCACGACAGCGTTCCACGAATAAGCGTGGCAAAAAGTAATAGACATCCGCCGGTGGCTGCCGCTTCCACCGCGAACAGCTTGCCTGTGAATACGCCCGCTAGCAACAGAACAATCATGGAAATCGCTGTGAATGCGACGGCCATCTGTGATCCTGTTACGCGGTTACTGTCGACGGCAGGTTTTTCAAAGTTGGGATTGGGTTCACTGAACCGGCCTTGTCGCCACGCCATGATGATCCACAACAGAAGCCCGGCAGCGGCGGGAACAAGCGCCGCGTTGAACACGTCTTGCGTTGAAATTATCCGCGCAGCGCCAAGCGAAAAACCCGGCAAATTGCTGGCTTCGAGATGGGCACGAAGCATTGCATCGCCCAACAAAATTAGTACGAGCGACGGCGGCACGACGACGCCTATGGTGGCCGCCACGCTAACCAATGCAATGGCTCTAGAGGGTGCCAGATGTTGCAACCGGTGCGCCACCAACCGTGCGAGCAGAGACGCACTGGACCCGACCGACCCACTCATGGGGGCGATGAGCGAGCCGACCGTGATCGTTGTCACCGCGATGATCGAGTCTGGGGGACCAAAGGGGCGAAAAATTCTCAACAACGTGGAAAAAATAGAATCGGCTACTGCGACGCGTTGCAGCAATACGCCGATGAACACATACAACGGCAACGCCTGTAACAAGTCACTATCCAGCAGGCCGACGATGCGTGGAGACAGCGCGGAGAGCACGTTGAAGTCAACTGCACCGAGCAGCATTCCAGCGACTGCAAAAGCGGAGGACGTTCCGAGCAACAACGCCCAGACGGGAAGCCCGGTCGTGGTCACGAGCACGCCCAGAGCGAGCAGCATCCAGAGGCCGGCCGTCGTCATACAGTCCTCACCGCTTGCGCACGGCTGCGAGTACGCAGTAACTCAAGGCTAATATCGCCATCAGCCAGCATGAAAATTTGATGACAAAGTAGCCGGGATTTCCGGTTTCAGAAAAATGCTCCAGACTCAAGATCGATTCCAAAACTTGCGCGCTTGACGTCCAGAGGATGAGTAACGCCCACGGTGCGACACAAAGCAGCAGCGCGTAGAGCTTCCATCGTGGCGTGCCAATGCGTGCTGAATTCGGGTGATGGCCTGCTGAAATATGCACATTGGCGTGCGACGCGGCGGTGATCGCAATGGCCACATAAAAAGCGAATATGACCTGCGCCACGTCGTTGGCCTGTCGTGAGTATGCTTGCACGATCTCGCGTAAAGGCCACTGCGCGAAAAGCAGAATGGCAAGCGGCACGACGAGCACGGATATCCAGGTAAACGCGGTCTTCAAGTTGATCTCCGGCAATCTTTTACGTCGACGCTTGTCGAGTCCCGGGCGAAGCATAATCGGTAGTCGTATCTAGCAGTCGCACTTATGAAGATACAAAGTATTCCCCCAGTTCTTGCTAGCACCACGCGCTGCTGCATTTTTTCAGCCTTCATTCAGCGGTCTCAACGACCATGAAAGTCGGCGTCATGATCGCGGGCGCTTTGCTTGTCATTGCCGTTCTCGCCGCTGCATGGCTGTGGACGCCAGATCTCGACCGCGCAACGCTGGAGCGCAAATATCTTGCCTCGCCTAATGACATGATCGACATCGGCACCGCGCCCGTTGCGCCCGCAAAACTGCATGTGCGTGATAGCGGTCGCAAAGACGCGCCGCCGTTGATTTTGTTGCATGGGTTTGGCGCCAGCTTGCATACGTGGGAGCCTTGGGCCCTAGCGCTGTCGGACGAATATCGCGTGATCCGGTTCGATTTGCCGGGTTCGGGCTTAAGCCCGCCCGATCCAACGGGCGACTATTCTGATGCGCGCAGCATGCAATTGCTCACCGCTTTGATGGATAACCTCGGCGTGAAACGCGCGACGCTCATCGGCAACTCGATGGGTGGCCGCATTGCGTGGACCTTCGCTGCACACTTCCCCGAGCGTGTCGACAAACTGGTGCTCATTTCACCCGACGGATTCGCAAGTCCTGGTTTTGAATATGGCAAAAAGCCTGAGGTTCCTGCTATGGTGAGGCTGATGCGTTACGCGTTGCCGAAGCCCTTGCTCACCATGAGTCTGAAGCCAGCGTACGCTGACCCGAAAGTGATGACTGACGCGCTGGCAACGCGCTATTACGATCTGATGCTTGCGCCCGGTGCGCGTGAGGCAATGATTGCGCGGATGGAGCAACTAGTGCTTGTCGAGCCGACACCGTTGTTGCGCAAAGTTCAGGCACCGACGTTGTTGCTGTGGGGAGACCAAGACGGCATGATTCCGTTCGCGAATTCAGCGGAATATTTGAAAGCGATTCCGAACGTGAGACTGGTTTCTCTACCCGGAATCGGTCATTTGCCGCATGAGGAAGACCCGGTGCGCTCGTTGGTTCCGGTACGCGCGTTTCTGAAGTGACTCAACTATCTCACTGCGACTGCCCGACGGCCTGAACCAGGGGATTGTGGGCTCCGGCGCTAGGCATCACAGGTTGCACAACCAGCGGTGGTGGCATCGCGACAAGTTTCGCCGGTGCAATACGTGGAGTAAGGTCGGTGAGTGTCATCAAAATGTCGGCATACCAGGCGCAGTTGAGTCCCAGCGCTTCGTCGAGTTTCAAATCGCGGGTGCCAACGTCGAGCCGCGCTGAATGTACGCCCAGCAATTTCCATGGCAACGCATCTACGCCATTGGTCAGGTTTGCATTGCGCATCACGACGGGCGCACCGCTGGTGCCACGGTGGGTACGTGCGTCGGTCAGGAAGTAGCCCTGACCCTGAAACCGCAAGCCGAACGATGAAGCGATCACCGCGTGACGGGCGACCGGCATATGGTGCAACGTGTCGTGAAAGCCGAGCGGAAAACCGATGACGAGTAACGAAGCGCCAATTTCGACGGCATCATTTGCACCCAGCAGATGATCCGGCGTGAACGCACGAAAAACCGCGGTGGGCGGCAGCGCTGCACGCTCGATCTCAATCACGGCGACATCGATCTCACCCGAGTTATCCTGCCCCTGTCGCCATAGGCTCTTACCGTCCCGATACAAAGGCATCGAGAATCCAATGGATCGGGCCATGTTATCGGCGTCAATATGAATCTCGATTTCGATGCGACTCGGGAAGTGCTTACTGGGCTCGTCGATCATGACGTGCCGACTGGTCACCAGAAACAATCGATCATCGCGCTGAAAGAAAAAGCCGCTCGCATTGGTGAGCGATTTCTGGAGATCAAATGTGCCGACGCGGGCGATAGCTAAGAGGATGGTGTCAATCATCTGCGAAATTGAAGTGGTTCATACTGTTTAGATAAAAACGCAAAATGCGAATCGTACGTTGCGCGGAGCGGGGGAGACTGCCGACACACGTACGATTCGCATTTTGCGCTAACCGCTGTTCGCGACACACGGAGGTGTCGCGACGCGGTTAAGCATTAGTGCTTGTTGATGAGCACTACTGGCGCGGTTCGCCATTGTTGTTGACAGCGATCGTGCGTCCTGGTGGGGCGCTCATCTGAACGCGGTGTTCAACGCCGCGATAGTTGTAGGTCACGTCCCAATACGCGGGAGTGGCGCTGCTTGTGTTTTCGCATCGACGAACGTTGCGGTCGTAGGTTGATCCGCTGCCCTGATTGTTCCCAATCGCAGCACCTGCGAGTGCGCCGCCGACTGTGGCGACATCGTTGCCACGTCCGCCGCCGACCTGATGTCCGAGTACGCCACCGAGGATGCCGCCTATGATGGCACCGCCAATGTTTTTATCGCTGTTGACCTGTTGGCGCTCGACCCAACAACGCTGTTCCGGAGGGCCGACTACAGCGCGCACGGACGTTACTGGCACATTCGTAATACGCTCATTCGGACGACGGTAATAATCGTAATTAGGCGCGGCTAACGGCTCGGGCGCTTCGACGACGTTATCCATCCGACGGTTCACTTTGCGGACCGACGAGATGCGGTTGCTCATTCCTAAGCCTCGCAGCGAGTCATAGCTGCCTTTGCGCAGCACTACACAATTTCCGCCGAAATTAGCGTCATCGCACACTTCCCAGCGTCCATTCGTAACCAAAACAGACGACGCCATGTCGTTGAAGCCCACTCGTTTAAAGTTGTTCACCGGACCATTCGCGGTGAACGTTCGGCCTCTGAATCCTTCACCTTCGTAGAAAGTGACTTGAGCGGCTGCTTGTGTGGCGAAGATCAAGGCAGTTGCGCCGAGCGCAGTTTTAAGCTTCCAGTTCATGATGTTTCCCGTCTAAATTTGTAACTGACTCATGGCGAGTCGGAAGAGCGGCAGGCCGCTAGCGGCGTTTGGTGGCGCTTCCAAATATCCTCGCTGTGGACGGATTCGAAAACGCAACCTATGCAGTAAGTTTAGGCAGTGGCGAGGCTTCTGTCTGTCGTGATTCCGGCTGAATCGCTGTAAGCCGTAACCTACACCATTATCTGAATCCTGATGCTCAGAAGATCAGGTTGTTTTGGGGCTGTGCTCGCTGGAAACGCAAGGTAAGGTGACGTCATCCCGAACTCGCGGACGCCTCTAACAGGTTCTCTAGTGCACACTTGAATCCATTGGCGCGATGGGCGCTTGTTAAATCGGGTTTGAGCACGCAAGAATGAGTGACACAACTACTGAGGGACCTGCCACTATAGCCGCACGTAAAAGCCTCTGGCGATGGATACCAACGCTGTATTTCGGGCAGGGCATTCCCTACGTCGCCGTGATGACGCTTTCGGTGATTCTTTATAAGAACATGGGCGTGTCGAATACCGACATTGCGCTTTACACGAGTTGGTTGTATTTGCCGTTTGTCATCAAGCCGTTGTGGTCGCCGTTTATCGACATGTTTCGCACCAAGCGCTGGTGGATTGTGTGGCTGGAGCTGTTGATTGGTGCGGCGTTCGCGCTGGTGGCGTTGACGATACCGGGCGACAATTTTTTTCGCATTACGCTCGCGATTTTCTGGCTGCTAGCGTTTAGCGCGGCCACTCACGACATCGCGTCGGACGGCTTTTATATGTTGGGTTTGCGGCAGCATGAGCAGGCGGCGTATGTGGGCATTCGCAGCACCTTTTTCCGACTGTCGATGATCACGGGGCAGGGCGGACTCGTCTATCTCGCTGGAAAGCTCACAACGATCACCGGAAACGTGACGATGGCATGGTCCATCGTGTTCTATTTGTTGGCGGCGATGTTTGTGTCGCTCTTCGTTTATCACAACGTGATGTTGCCGCGACCGGCGAACGATGCAGCAAAAATTGACGACGGAGCAATCGGCAAGACATTCATCGCGATCTTCGCCAAATTTTTGAAGAAAAAAGAGATCGTCACGGTTCTTGCATTCTTGATGCTCTATCGGTTCGCCGAGGCGCAACTGGTGAAGATTGCGCCGGTGTTTCTGCTCGACAAAATGGACAAGGGTGGGCTGGGGTTATCCACCGAAAACGTCGGATTGTTGTATGGGACGATTGGCGTCATCGCGTTGACGGTCGGCGGGTTGCTGAGCGCGTATCTAATTTCTCGGCACGGCATGAAGCGCTGGCTTTGGATTATGGCGCTCGCGATCAACGTGCCGAATGGCGTGTATGTCTATCTGGCGATGATGCAGCCGACCGACCTCTATCTCATTGGAACGCTCATTGGCATGGAGCAATTCGGCTACGGGTTCGGATTTAGCGCCTATGTGCTGTTCATGATCAAGACGGCGACGGCTGAACATCAAACGGCGCACTACGCCATCTGCACGGGTTTTATGGCGCTAGGCATGATGCTGCCGGGCATGGTGAGTGGCTGGCTGCAAACAGAGCTGGGTTATGCCAACTTCTTCATCTGGGTTTGCGTGGCGACGATCCCGAGTTTTGTGGTGACTGCGCTGATCAAGGTTGATCCAGGGTTTGGGACGAAGCGCGAGTAACGAAATTCGCGCTCGCAGCAGTGTGTGCGTGCGGGACATAATATTGTGAAGCGGTTCGGCTTTTCGTCGTTCTGGAAATTTTCTTATAGGCACATCATGACTTACGCCATTCCTCCTGCTCCCGTTACTTCGCTTCCGATCACTGGCTCTGACCAGCGCTTTCCCGTGCGCCGCGTTTATTGCGTTGGCCGCAACTACGTGGAGCACGCGAAAGAGATGGGCTTCACCGGACGGGAAGCTCCGTTCTTCTTCCTGAAGCCTTCAGATGCGGTGGTGGTTTGCGCCAAGGGCGCGAGCGTAGACATTGCGTACCCGAGCCTCACCAAAAACTATCATCACGAGGTTGAGCTGGTGGTGGCCATCGGTGCGCGCGGGAAAAACATCGCCGCTGCCGACGCGGCGAAGCACATTTTTGGCTACGCTGTCGGGCTCGACATGACGCGCCGCGATCTGCAGGGCGAATCGAAAAAGACGGGCCGCCCGTGGGAGATCGGCAAGGCGGTCGATCAGTCGGCGCCGATGGGTCCAGTGACACCGATTGCCCAGACTGGCGAAATTAAGAGCGGTGCGATCACCCTGACCGTGAATGGAAAAACGACCCAGTCGAGCGACGTCGACAAGTTGATCTGGAGCATCAACGAGATCATCGAGCATTTGTCTGCTGCTTGGGAACTGAAACCGGGCGACCTGATCATGACCGGTACGCCCGAAGGCGTCGCGGCAGTGGTAAAAGGTGACGTGATGGTTGCCAGTGCGGCGGGCGTTGAGACGATTATTGTCAACGTCGTTTAGGTTGCAAGGCGCGCTGAGTTCATCAGCTTTTTCGTGAAACCACGCTTAAACGGGGGCTAAAACGAAAAAAAGCAGAAAGTCGATAAATTTACTTTCTGCGCTTTAGCCCCTGTGTGGCTGAGCTTTCAGCTAAAAGCTAATCGCCCCAACTGCTCCAGTTCCAGCGGTTTTAGCCTGCTGAAACATTAGACGCCGTGACGTTCGATCACTTCGTCTTCTTCCGCACGAACCACGCGATTGCGGCCGCTTTGCTTCGCCACATACAGGGCGCGATCAGCGCGATTAAGCAGCGCACGGCCGTCTTCGTTCTGATTCCATTCAGCCACGCCGAAACTGGCGCTGACTGTGCCGACCTGATCGAACGGCACGTTGGCGATTTTCCCGCGCACCGCCTCGGCAATCGCCATCGCCGCCTCAATACGGGTTTCGCGCAGCATCAGCACAAACTCTTCACCGCCGAATCGCGCCGCGCAGTCAGAGCTGCGCAGCAGCTCACGCACCCGTAGCGCCGTGTTTTTAAGCACGACGTCGCCGCTGTCATGGCCAAACGTATCGTTGATTCGTTTGAAGAAATCGATGTCGAGCATCACGACTGACAGGCCGATTTTTTTGACGCGCGCCTCAGCCATCGCGGATTCAAGCTGCTCAAAAAAGCGGCGACGATTGACCAGATCGGTGAGGAAGTCTTTGGTCGCCAACTCTTCTAGCTTCTTGTTCATGCGCGCCATGGGCTCGATTACGAGCCCAGACAACGCCACGTTCAACGCAATGAACATCAGCGCAAAGGTGATGAGCAGCGAAATCAGGAAACTGTTAAACGTCTCGCGCGCTTTCTCCAGCGGATAAAGCATCGGCAGCTTGACGATCTGCATGCCGAGCGGCTCGTTCATTTTCCAGTCAAAGCCATTCTTGTCGCCATACACGGCGACCATGGTGGCGGGCGCGGCGGACGGAACGCTGTGACAGCTCAGGCATTGCGCCTGTTTGACGATGATCGGACGCGCCACGTACATAGCGCGTTGAACACCTTCGCCATGAATGCCAGTCAGCTCAGTCTGCGAAGGATCAGTGCGGAATTTTTCGATCAAGTCCTTTTCCCAATCCGTCGCACGATCGCGCGGATTAGTCGGATTCAACATCGCTTCCTTGTACTCATACGCCGGAACTGTGTCACGAAGACGGCGCAGCGTTTCGGTGGCGGCAAACGCGGGAACGGTCTGCGGATAGAACCGCTTTTCGTTCATCGGGCTCAGGTGCGGCTGGATCTCCTCGGTCGTGTAGCTGCGGATCGCAAGTGCAGTCTCCATGAGCACGGTGGAGTTGTTGCGAACATCGTTGATGGCGCTTTTTTCAAGATAACCGTTGTAATAAGCGGCAGCGCCAGCGAGGCTGATCAGGAAAATCACGATCAGGATGAGATTGAATTTCAGTCGTAACGACATAGTGTGGCTGAGACCCAGCGAGCTGGACCAGCACCTTTCCATGAGTGAACTTGCTGACGGCGGATAGTATCTGGAAAACTACCGAATAATGCGGGTCATTTCATGTTTCGGATCGATTGAACGCGGTGCTCGTTCGCGCGACTAATCACTACATGACGCGACCAAACCACGCGAGCGATAACCCAGCCGCAACCATCGCGAAAGCGGCGGCGATAAGCGCGAAGATGCCAGAGATTTCGGTCTCCTTTTTCTCGAGAGCAAGCCGAGTACTAAGCGTGTTGTAAACCTTCTTCAGGTCAGTTGCCGTGCCCGCGTAAAAATATTCGGCTGCGGTTCGATTGGCGATCTGTTTCAACGTGTCTTCGTCGAGCCGAACGCGCATTGACCAGCCTTCAAAACCAATCGTCTCGCCCGACGTAGTCCCCACGCCGACGGTATACACGCGGACGCCGCGATCTGCCGCCATCTTCGCAGCTTCCATGGGGTCAACACCCGTTGTGCGCTGCCCATCGGTCAACATGATGATCGCCGCTGAGGTGTACGAGCCCGGCGCGACCGGGGCGACGTCTTTTTTTTCTTTCGCGGCGTCGTCCAAGGACTTGGCTTTGGTTTGCGGTTTACCCCAGGTCATCTGCCCAATGTCGATGCCGTCATTCGGGAACAGTGTGGCCAGTGACAGCACGATGCCGTTACCGGTCGCGGTGCCGCGCTGCAATTGAAAGCGGTCAATCGCTGTGACAAGATCTTCACGGCTAAGCGTGGGCAATTGCGCGACTTGTGCGGTGCCCGCGAAGGCAACAATACCCACCCGAACGTGACGCGGCAAATCGCTCAGAAATGCCTTTGCCGCGTTCTGCGCAGCGACCATACGCGTCGGCTCAACGTCCGTGGCGCGCATGCTGCCGGACACGTCCATCGCGAGCATGATGACCTGCTTGTTCGATGGCAGCTGCACAACCGCTACCGGACGCGCGGAGGCAAATAGCATGAGTGCGAGCGCGAGCAGCATGAGTGCGGGCGGGACATGGCGTCGCCAGCTCGGGCCTTTCTTCATGGCCTGCTTGACCAGCGCCAGATTGGCGTAACTCACCGCCAGTTTCTTACGACGACGCAACAACCAGAGGTAAGCGCCGATCAGGAGCGGCACTAGTATCAGCGTGAACAAAAGCATGGGCCAGATGAACGTCATGCTTTGCTCCTACGCTGCCTTGAAGGCGGGTTGATTGATGTTTTCCTGTCCGTGCTTTCGTTTGCGTTGCTGCGCAAAATTAACGACGCTGTCGAGTAATGATTGATCGGTACGCAGCGACAATGCGTCAACGCCAAGACGCGAAAACGTTGCGCGCAACCCGCGCTCGTTTTCAATCGCGAGCGCTTCGAATCGTTGCCGAAATCCTTTGTCAGAAGTGTCAACAAACAGCTGCTCGCCAGTCTCTGGATCTTCCATTGTGATGAGGCCGAGATCGGGCAGGGTTTGCTCCAGCGGATCGGTCACATGAACGGCCACGACGTCGTGTCGCTGCGCCAGTTGCGCCAGCGGCTTCTCCCACCCCGGCTCGCTGATGAAGTCCGACACCAGAAACACCGCACTGCGGCGCTTGAGCGTTTCTGCAGCACGACGCAACAACACATCCAGTCGCGTTGGCCCAACCGCACCCAGAACAGGACGATGGCGCATTCGATGCAGCAAGTGCAACACGTGACGACGATCACAGCGCGGCGGAATCACCGTGTCGACAATCGAGCCATAAAGCATCGCACCGGTGCGATTGCCGTGCTGCGACAAAAGCCGCGCGAGCAGGGCGACGAACTGACTCGAAATATCGCGCTTGGTTACGGCAGTAGCCGCAAGTGTGCTGCGGCGCGCAGAACCAAAGTCGGATGACGGACTCAAGTCCACGAGAAACCACGCATTCATGTCGCGATCTTCGCTAAATTGCCGTACATAAGGCGTGTCCATGCGTGCCGTGACATTCCAGTCGATATAGCGAACATCGTCCTCGTGCTGATACTCACGCAGACCCGCGAAATCCAGCCCAAAGCCACGTAGCAGCGTGCGATATTCTCCCTGCAGCAGACCATCTAGCCGCTTGAGCACAGTCCATTCGAGACGGCGCAGAATGACTTCTGCCGTTTCGTTTTGCCCTATGTCGTTGACTTCTTGGTTCACGACTAGCGCCTAGGCTGCTTTCTGCGCTTCGTGAGGAGATTGCAACGGCTTAAGCGGTGCCGCCACCTTCCCAATAATTTTGCCAAGAATCGAGTCAGCCGTCACGCCGTCCGATAACGCCTCATAGGTCAATGAGAGACGGTGCCGTAACACATCGTGAATCAAATCGGTCATGTCTTCCGTCAGCACATAGCGACGCCCCCTCATCAGCGCCAGCGCCCGTGCCCCTTCGACCATATTGATTGTGCCGCGCGGACTCGCGCCATAGGTGATGAATTTCTTAAGATCAGACAGCCCAGCCTTGCCCGGATCGCGAGTCGCCGAGACCACTTTTACTGCGTACTGAATCAGCGCCGGATCAACGTAGACATCGCGGCACGCGCGCTGCAAAACCTGCAATTGTTCGATGGTCGCAACCGGCATGAGATCAAGCTTTTCACCCGTCACCCGCTGCACGATGACAAACTCTTCCTCATCGGTCGGGTAGTCCACCAGCACCTTCATCATGAAGCGATCCACCTGTGCCTCAGGCAGCGGATAGGTGCCCTCGGTTTCAATCGGATTTTGCGTCGCCATCACCACAAAAGGATTCGGCACTTTGTGCGTTTCACCAGCAATGGTCACCTGCCGCTCCTGCATTACCTCCAACAACGCACTTTGGACTTTGGCCGGGGCACGATTGATCTCGTCGGCTAGCAACAGGTTGGCAAATACCGGGCCCTTCACCGTGCTGAATTCGCCGGACTTCTGGTTGTAGATTCGGGTACCGATCAAGTCAGCGGGCACCAGATCGGGCGTGAATTGAATCCGCTTGAAGCTGCCCTGAACGGCGTCCGCGAGGGTCTTCACCGTAAGCGTTTTTGCAAGGCCCGGGACACCTTCGACCAGCAGATGTCCCTGCGCCAGCAACGCCACCATCACCCGCTCCAGAAAGCGATCCTGGCCGACCACGACGCGCTTCACCTC
>JBBRGY010000021.1:0-15074 GCA_038223495.1 Burkholderiales bacterium
TCGCTGGCGGGGCTCTACAAATTTCTGAGACCGGGTGAGCTACTTGACGACACCGCCGAGCACAAGGTGTTTGCGTACTACTGGGGCAAAGCGCAGGCCGAGTCATTTGCGATGGTGAGTTAGGCAATTCCGACGCGAAGGCGACCATCATCTTTTTCGTGAAACGACCGCTACACCGGGGCTAGCGTCAAATTTAATAATAAGTCAACTTAGCAACATATTGCGATCTAGCCCCTGATCATGCGTGCTTTCAGCGAAAAGCTGATGTTTAAAATTGACCGTTACAACAGTCGCACACGTACCGTTTTGCCTGTGATCTTGCCCGATTTCAGGCGTTCTAGCGCCGCTTTTGCCACGTCGCGACTCACCGCGACATAGGTCGAAAACGCTGCAATAGAAATCTTGCCGACCTTATCGCCCGCGATGCCGCCTTCGCCTGTAAGTGCGCCCAACACATCGCCGGCGCGAATTTTTTCCTTGCGCTCGATTTGCAACTGAAGGGTCGCCATTGGCGGCACCAGTGGCTCGTCGCTCGCGGGTGTCAGCGTCGCCAGATCATGCCACTCCATCGGTCGGCCCTGCTCGTCCTCAATGTTGGTCACACGCAGCATTTCTTTCGGGCTCGCAAGACTTAGCGCCCAACCTTCATGTTCGCCGCGACCGGTGCGGCCGATGCGGTGAATATGCAGCTCAGGCTCTTGCGTCACGTCCACGTTGATCACGGCTTCGAGCTGCGCAATGTCGAGCCCGCGTGCGGCAACGTCGGTCGCGACCAGCACCGAACAACTGCGATTGGCGAACTGCACGAGCACCTGATCTCGATCGCGCTGCTCCAGCTCGCCATGCAGCGCTTGGGCGCTGAAACCACTCGCCTGCAACAACGTCACCAAATCCTTGCAACGCTGCTTCGTATTGCAAAACGCAAGCGTGCTGATCGGGCGGTAGTGATTTAACAACTTGGTCACTGCGATCAGCCGTTCGCTGTCTTCGATCTCATAAAAGCGCTGGCGAATCTTGTCGCTCTCGTGCTGCGCTTGCACCGTGATGCGCTGCGGATTTTTAAGAAATTGTGCGGCAAGTTTGGCGATGCCTTCGGGATACGTCGCAGAGAACAGCAGCGTTTGCCGCTCGGTCGGCACCTTCTTCGCAACATACGCGATGTCATCGTAAAAGCCCATATCGAGCATACGATCCGCCTCGTCGAGCACCAGCGTGTTCACCGCGCTCAAATCAAGGTTGCCACGATCGAGCAAGTCCATGATGCGCCCGGGCGTACCCACGACGATGTGCGCGCCATGCTCCAGACTCGTGCGCTGACCGCGCATCATGACGCCGCCCGCGAGCGTCAAAATTTTGATGTTGTCCTCGGCGCGGGCGAGGCGGCGCAATTCCTGCGTCACCTGCTCCGCCAATTCGCGCGTCGGGCACAGCACCAGCGCCTGCACATCGAAACGCGTCGCGTCGATTTTGGCCAGCAGCGGGATTGCGAATGCGGCGGTTTTTCCGCTACCTGTTTTCGCCTGCGCGATCAGGTCTTTGCCGATCAACGCGACGGGCAGACTCGCCGCCTGAATCAGCGTCATCGTGTGGTAACCCAGACGATCTAGATTGGCGAGCATTGCGGCCGAGAGCGGCAGCGCAGCAAAGCCAGCTTCGTGCGCGGCTAAGGGCGTGGCCACCGCAGCGCTGTTGGGGTCTTGAATAGTCGATATTTGCTTCATTTATAAGTATGTTAGGGCTACCGGGGTTGCCAACAGTAGCAACAACATGGAAAATTGAAGATGACAAAAAAATCAATATTCATCGCTCCCGCCCAGTTTGACAACCCAGAAGCCGCACTCGCGCAGGTCAAACACATCTACGACACCTCCATCGCGCATCTGCGCGAAGCGCTGCAACGCTTTGTTGCTGGCGAGGAACTCGGCGGCCACGTCCGCGCCTGTTACCCGTTTGTTCGCCTGCACACGCGCACCAATGCCCGTCCCGACACGCGCCTTTCGTACGGCTTCGTGCATGGTCCCGGCGTTTACGAAACCACGCTGACGCGGCCCGATCTCTACGAAAACTATTACCGCGAACAATTTCGCCTGCTCTTAAAAAATCACGGCACGATGCTCGAAGTCGGCACCAGCGCGCAGCCGATTCCGGTGCACTTCTCATTCGCTGAGCATGATCACATCGAGGGCAATTTGACGCGCGAACGCCGTGAGCTGATGCGCGATGTGTTCGACCTACCCGACCTCGCCGCCATGGACGACGGCATCGCCAATGGAACCTACGAGCCGCCGCCAGGTGCGCATCAGCCGTTGTCGCTGTTCACCGCGCCACGCGTCGATTATTCGCTGCATCGTCTGCGTCATTACACAGGCACCGCGCCCGAGTGGTTTCAGAACTTCGTGTTGTTCACTAACTATCAGTTCTACATCGACGAATTCGTGCGCATGGGCCACGATCTCATGAACGATGAGAACGGCGAATACGTCGCCTTCGTCGAGCCGGGTAACGTCATCACGCGACGCAAAGGTTTGCCCGCCGTCGCTGGCGACGAGCTGGGCGCAGCGCCGCCGCGCCTGCCGCAAATGCCCGGCTATCACCTGCTGCGCGCAAACGCCTCCGGCATCAGCATGGTCAACATCGGCGTTGGCCCCGCCAACGCAAAAACCATCACCGATCACATCGCCGTGCTGCGCCCGCACGCGTGGATCATGCTCGGCCACTGCGCCGGTCTGCGCACTACGCAGGCGCTCGGCGACTACGTACTGGCCCACGCCTACGTGCGCGAAGATCATGTGCTCGATGAAGATTTACCGCTGTGGGTGCCGATTCCAGCGCTGGCCGAAGTGCAGGTCGCGCTCGAAACAGCCGTCGCCGATGTCACGCAGCTCAAAGGCTACGAACTGAAACGCATCATGCGCACCGGCACCGTCGCCAGCACTGACAACCGCAACTGGGAGCTTTTGCCCAAGCACGGTAATGCGCGCTCGCCCGAGCGCCGTTTCTCGCAAAGCCGCGCGATTGCGCTGGATATGGAAAGCGCCACGATCGCAGCGAATGGTTTTCGTTTCCGTGTTCCATACGGCACGTTGTTATGCGTCAGTGACAAGCCGCTACACGGCGAAATCAAACTGCCAGGCATGGCCAATCACTTCTACCGCGAACGCGTCAATCAGCATTTGTTGATTGGGATTCGTGCGATGGAATTGATGAGGAATGCGGGGTCGGATCATTTGCATAGTCGGAAGTTGAGGAGTTTTGCTGAGGTAGCGTTCCAATAGCGAGACTCCGTCGCTGCCTGCACGATGCCCACTTTAGTCCCCTCTCCCCTTGCGGGAGAGGGCTAGGGTGAGGGGGTGGTGGAATGAGCAGATTCGTTTGCCACCTATGCGCTCATGGGTCGACAAGCTCACCACGAACCGATAGTTGCGCTTCGCGGGGACTACGAGCACCCTCACCTGCCCTCCGGGCATCCTCTCCCGCACGCGGGCGAGGCATTCAATATGCGCTTCGCGTGGACTACGAACTGGATCCCCGGCTGCGCCGAGGATGACGGCGTTCATGCGGCGCATGACCTCTACACACGCCAAGGGATGGCCGCACCCTAAAATGACCCTGTGTATTACCCCCGCTCCCTAACCAACGTCATCCTAGCCTGCTTTGTGCTCTCGGCCGTGCCGTTGGTGGTGGCTTTGGCTGAGTTGGCATTTGGGCTGGATACGCTGGCTAAACGCTCGCAGCTTTCGGTGCGCGAGGCGGAGGCGGCGAGCACGGCTTCGCGCGAATTGCGCGACGTGACGTCGAAGATCGAGCGGGCGGTTCGACAGTCCATCGTACTGGAAGACGCCACGCTGATCGACGGCTATCGCAAGCTCGATGCGCAGCTTGACCAGACACTGATTCGCGGGCAAAGCCTGCCGCTGTCGGATGAAGAGCGTGCGGCGCTCAAAAAGTTGAATGGCCAGCGCATCGTGCTGGCGGCGGCGCTCAAAAACGGTATTCCCGAAGTATCGGAGCGACCAAAGCTTGCCGAGTCTGCTGCCGATCTGGCGGACAACGCGGCGCAGGCGGCGGCGATGCTAGGACGCGTGACCGAACGCGAGGTAGTGACGCTGCGCGAAATGGCGGCAAAAACGCGTGAAAATTGGCCGTGGTTTTTGGGCGTTGCGGCGGCGACGGCACTGCTGTTGGCCGTGGGATTTTCGATTCTGATCTCGCGACCGCTGCGCAATATTGATCGCAGCATCCGAAAGCTCGGTCGTGGCGAGTTCAACGAAAGCATTTTGATCAAAGGGCCGCGCGATTTGCGCTCGTTGGGTGAGCGGCTGGACTGGTTGCGTCGCCGTCTGCTGGAGCTTGAGACACATCAGTCGCGCTTCTTGCGCCACGTTTCGCATGAACTGAAAACACCGCTGACGGCCGTGCGCGAAGGCTCCGAACTGCTAAAGGATCGCATTGTCGGAGAGATGTCGCCACAGCAAAACGACGTGGTGCGCATCATTCGTGACAACACGCTGTCGTTGCAACGGTTGATCGAGGATTTGCTGTCATACCAACAGCACAAAAGCGCAGCGCCGCTGAAGGTTGAGAAGCTCGATATGGCTGCGATCATCGAACGCGTGGTGCGCGAGCATCGGCTGGAGATGTTGTCGCGGGCGATTTCGGTCGGTGTGCATGGTGAGGCGATCACTTTGCAGGGCGACAGCGAGCAATTGCGTGTGGTGTTGGATAATCTGTTATCCAACGCGATCAAGTACACGCCGCGCGGTGGCGAGGTGCGCGTCATCAGTTCAATCGATGGCACGATGGCGCAAATTGATGTTGAAGATGATGGCCCAGGGGTTGCTCTGGAAGAACAGGAACGTGTGTTCGAATCGTTTTATCGAGGTGACGCCAGCGCAAATGGCAAAGTGAAGGGCTCTGGCTTGGGGCTCGCTATCGTGCGCGAATACGTGTTGGCGCATCAAGGCCATGTGTTCGTGGTCGATCCCGGCAAACCGGGCGGACGTTTTCGCGTTCGGCTGCCGTTTGATTTAGCGCGCAGCGACACGTTTGTCGGCGCGGTGTCGCAGGGAGATTCTGTTGCGCAATAGTGTTCGCTTGTTTTGGCTGTTTACCGTTGCCGCGCTGACCGTGCTCGGCGGCTGCGCGGTGGTCCCGGATGTCGCGCTGCTGCCGAAAGCGCCGAAGCCTGAAGTCGTGACGCAAACGGTGTACGTTCCAGTCTATGTGGAAAAAGAGGCGCCCGCGCTGCCCACACCCGCACCAGAGCCGCTGAAACTACCCGAAGATCAGGAACAAAGCCTCGCGCTGTTACTGGAAATGGCGCGTGCAGCCAGCGCATCGCCTGAGGATTTGCGCAAGGAATTCGCTGCCGCGCAGAATACGTTTAACAAAGACAAATCGTCGATTAATCGTCTGCGTTATGCCTGGATATCGGTGCTGCTTGGCCCGTCTGCAGGTGACGATACGCGCTTGTCGGGATTGCTGGAGCCGTTGGTGGCCAAGACTGGTGGCCTCTCGCTTACGCACCCTTTGCGTCCGGTGGCCGATGTGATGCTCATGCAGGTGTCAGAGCGCGCACGACAGGTACGCGAAGAACAAAAAAGGGCCGATGCTTTGCAACAAAAACTCGACGCGTTGAAAGCCATTGAAAAACAATTGCTCGACCGTGATCGTCGTCGCAACTAGGAACAGGATTTACGCATGGCCGCCGAAATCCTTCTCGTCGATGACGATCCAGATTTGCTGAAACTGATCGGCATGCGTCTGTCCGCTGCTGGTTATCGCGTGCGCTCCGCCGAGAGTGGCGAAGCGGCGCTGGCGCAAATTGCGGTGGCGCGGCCTGCTGTGGTGGTCACCGATTTGCGCATGCCCGGCATTGACGGCATGCAACTCTTCGAGCAAATTAACGCGCAACATCCGACGCTGCCAGTGATCATTCTCACGGCGCATGGGACGATTCCTGATGCGGTGGCGGCCACGCAGCGCGGCGTGTTCGGCTTTCTGACCAAGCCGTTTGATCCCCAGGAATTGCTTAAAAAAGTAGCGCAGGCGGCGGCAGTCGCTGGTGAGGCGCGAGATGGCGGTGCGCCGTCCGGAGCGGGCGAAACCTGGCGCGCTGAAATCGTGACGCGCAGCCCGAAGATGGACGATCTGTTGCGGCGCGCGCGTCTGGTCGCAGACTCGATGGCCTCCGTGCTGATTCTGGGCGAGTCGGGCACCGGTAAAGAACTTTTGGCACGCGCCATTCACGCGGCGAGCAGTCGCGCCAACAAGGCGTTTCTGGCGGTGAACTGTGCGGCAATTCCAGAGCAATTGCTGGAGAGTGAGTTGTTCGGTTACGCCAAAGGCGCCTTCACTGGCGCCGCGACCGCGCAGCAGGGTTTGTTTCAAGCGGCCGACGGTGGCACGCTGTTTCTCGATGAGATTGGCGACATGCCGCTTTCGTTGCAGGCCAAGCTTCTCCGCGTGTTGCAGGAGGGCGCGGTGCGGCCGGTCGGTTCGACGCAATCGGTGAATGTCGATGTTCGCATTGTGTCCGCAACGCATCGCAATCTCGACCAGATGCGCGCAGAACGCACGTTCCGCGAAGATCTCTTCTATCGTTTAAATGTGGTGGCGCTCAAGTTGCCGTCGCTGGCTGAACGGCGTGAAGACATTCCGTTGCTCGCCACTCATTTTCTGAAGAAAATCGCTACGCGCTACCGCAAACCCGTGCCAACGCTCGCGCCCGATGCACAGGCATCGTTGGTACCGGCACCGTGGCCCGGCAATGTGCGTCAACTGGAAAACTTGCTGGAGCAGGCGGTCGCCCTGTCGACCACCAATATCATTCCGCTATCGCTGATCCGTAATGGATTGGACGACAGCGCCGCGCCGCTGGTTTCCTTCGAATCCGCCCGCAAAACCTTTGAGCGCGATTACCTCGTGCGCATTTTGAAGCTCACCGCAGGCAATGCCGCTCAAGCCGCTCAAATGGCCGGGCGTAACCGCACCGAGTTCTACAAATTGTTGCAGCGACACAATCTTGAACCGGGCATGTTTAAGGATTAGCGTTCGCTAACGGTACGGAAACGCAATGAGAATTCAATACAAGGTCCTGCGCGAAAGCGCACGCAAAAACCTGCCCGCCTACGCAACAACCGGCTCTGCAGGCCTTGATTTGCGCGCCTGCATTGACGCCGACATCGTGCTTGAGTCTGGTGCGACCACGCTGATTCCCACTGGTATCGCGATTCACATCGCCGATCCTGGCTACGCTGCGCTCATCCTGCCACGCTCTGGCCTCGGTCACAAGCACGGCATCGTGCTCGGCAATCTGGTTGGACTAATCGACAGCGACTATCAGGGCGAGCTCATGGTGAGCTGCTGGAATCGCGGCCACGCTGCGTTCACGATTGCGCCGCTCGAGCGCATCGCGCAGCTAGTCATCGTGCCGGTTCAACAAGTTCAGTTTGACGCCGTCACCGAATTCACCACCAGTGATCGTGGCGTCGGCGGCTTTGGTAGCACTGGGCGCGGCTAGCAACTTTTAGCAAAAAGCGCCTCCACATCGGGGCTAATCGCTTAATTTACCGATAGTCGACTTCGACGATAATGTCGCCTTAGCCCCTGTGTAATAAGCCTTTCAGAAAAATGCTGATATGCAGATTATCGAGAACCCTTGCGTTTCGTGCGACGAACCGGTGATGAACGCGACGAAACGCGGAACCTGCAGAACACGCTGTCGGTCTGATTGTCGTTTGCTGCGAATGTTTGTGCAGTGAGCAAGCACTCACAATTAAAAGATTTTTCTAAACCCGAGCAAAAGAGTCGGGAACTAATTACAATCTTGGCACTCTCATGTTGTGAGTGCTAATATGGTGAATCGAACCAGTCACCTGATGCACTTGGGCCTTCCCGGTTGGGGCAGCTCGACGGAACTGGCAAGCGATCGTTGCTTGTGCGGCCGTCCCCTCGTGGGGGTCACAGGGATACCTTGCGATGCGGATCAAAACGGGCACAGCGCCAGTCGATCCGCGTCACACGCCACATAAGGCGTACCGTCCGCTTTAGTTTTTTCAGACGGCATTTTGAATCGGAGTATGTTTTCCATGTCCAATCCAACAGCCACATTAAATTTCCCGGTGCCATCCGCGCTGGGCACCATTGACCAGTACGTCACTGCCGTCAACAAATATCGGCTCCTGACGCTTGAGCAGGAGCAAGAACTCGGCATGCGCTGGAAGTACACGCAGGACGTTGACGCCGCCCGCTCGATGGTGATGAGCCATTTGCGCCTCGTCGTCTCGGTCAGCCGCAATTACATGGGCTATGGCCTGCCGCAGGGTGACCTGATTCAGGAAGGCAACGTCGGACTGATGAAAGCCGTGCGTCGCTTTGATCCAGATCGCGGTGTGCGTCTCGTCTCGTTCGCGCTGCACTGGATTCGCGCCGAGATCCATGAATACATCCTGAAAAACTGGCGCATGGTCAAGGTCGCGACGACCAAGGCGCAGCGCAAGTTGTTCTTCAATCTGCGCGGCATGCGTTCTGGCGAACATGCGCTGACACAGGCCGAAGCCAAACGCATCGCCAAAGAATTGAACGTCAAGCCGGAAGAAGTGTTCGAGATGAACATGCGCTTGTCCGGTCGCGACATCGCGATGGACGGCACGCCGGATGACTCCGAGAGCGAATCAACGTCGCCCGCGTCTTATCTGCAAGCCGACGAAAACGTCGATCCGGCCCGCATCATCGAAGCGCAGGAAACCGGCCGCGTTCAAAGCGAAGGCCTGAAGCGCGCGCTGACGAACCTAGATGAGCGCTCACGCGACATCATCACGCGTCGCTGGCTGGCCGAAGATCAGGAAGAAACGCTGCAAGTGCTCGCCGACAAATACGGCGTGTCCGCTGAGCGAATTCGCCAGATCGAAGTCAAAGCGATGAAGCAGATGCGCAAGGAAATCGAGAACTAAGAGTTTCGGTTTTGTAGCGAAACGGCTGGGCTTTGCCCGGCCGTTTTTATTTGTACGGCGGCTTTTGCGCATCTCATGGGGCGAGCACCGTCAAGGGAAAAAATGGGCTACTCAAACGCCTCCCCATGGTGTGGTGCATCAGAACCAAAAGTTGTTGCTTTATTCTGGCAAGGCGTTCACCCGCCAATCGCGCTCCGAAGCGTGGATTTTGCAAGCCGAATACGGTAACTTCCCTGAGCCACGTCCCCCACTGCAAGATGCGGAGCACTTGCCTGAGGCTGACACCATTTGGTCCTGCCGTTTTCCTGGGCGCACGCTGCAACAGCGCTTCAAGACGACTGGGAGCACTCAGCTTTTTCAAGGCGAAAATCACGCCCCGCGCATCATTCTGACGGGAGCCACAGTCCGCCTTTCGGACAGCGACTCAAGCATTCCGCCAGCTTTTTGCACAATCTGTTTCCATCCTCGCGCCCTCCCGACGCAGCCGGTCGGGTGCTGTCGGCCCGCGCCCCAGCCTGATGGCCTACAAGGAATTGAGCGTTCAGCCGGCAGCGCGTAACGCGTACACGAAATAAACTAAAAATTGGCGCTCGCTGGGCGTTGAGGGTCAGTGCTCGTCGCACCGCCTGTCGTTGAAGGTAAGTTGTGCGCAAATTACTGCTACGGAACGTTAGCTCGTTGTTCGCTACACAGACGGCACGTGTTTCGCGCGGCACAGCGGTATGGCGCGTCTGATCGATCGCCCTTGTCGGTTTGCATCCACGCTTTTTGGCGTTGTGGCTGCCATTTCACTTGCTATCGCGCCGGCACCCGCTGCCGCGATAGCCGAAGAGGAATGGGTGACGACGTTTGTTCGCTTTGTCGACTGGCCGTCGTCGCCCGTCGACAATGTCATTGTCGTGTGTCAGCCGCACGAAGCTGTGCCCCTTGCCCTCAACGGCGTGCAGATCGGGGCCATGACGTTGCATGTCGTGCAGCTGAAGCGAGCGGGTGAGGCGAAGCGTTGCCACGTGTTTTCTGCGATGTCGCAGAACGAGACGCAGTGGCGACCCTGGCTTGCGTCGTTCCGCTCGCGGCCCATTCTGGTGATGGGTCCGGGTTCGCGCTTTTGCGAAACGGGGGGGACGATCTGCGTGGTCAAGGACGACTCAACCGGTGCCGAAAAATATCGCGTCAATCTCGACGCTGTAGCGCGCTCGGGCCTGAAAGTGCGGATGCCGTTGCTGCGTCACCAGCGCGTTAGGCGGTCCAATGCCGAATAAGGTGCAGAGTACGTCGGCTGCACCTGCTCGTTCCAGCGCCGTCTCCATTTCTGTTCAGATCAGTCGCGTTGTGATGGTCACGGCGGTTATCGCTGTCGTCGTCACGATGTCGGTAATGCTAGCAGTGGCGGCTATGTTCGCCCATTCAGCCACCAAGGAGCGCGCGCGGACGATTGCCCGGCTAATTGCTGCAGGTTCCGAAGTGCCGCTCGTGCTGCAGGATCCCGAGCGCGGGCGCGAGGTTCTCTCTGTGCTGTCGCTTTCCGATGGGATCATCGGCGCCCGCCTGATCGACCGTGATGCGAAAGTGCTCGCCAGCGCCGCCGTTTCGGACGCCGCACAGTCTGCATCGGGCGGCACATGGGCATTGCGGAGTTTTGACATGAGCAAGGTCACCGCCACGTTCCCCGTCATTGATCGCGGTGAGACGCTGGGCTATGCCGAGGTCACTCTTCGCGATCAATACCTGTCGCGTGCACTGTCGGGTTTTGTCGCCTCCGGGTTCGCGGTGCTCGCCCTCATGGCGCTAACCTGGATCGCAATCTCACGCTCAATCGGTCGCCGCCTGTCGATGCCGTTAACTCGGTTTTCCGTGGTGACGCGGAAAATCCGTGACACGGCCGACTTCACCCATCGCCTGCCGGCCAACGATAACGTTGCCGAAGTCAGGGCGTTGAGCGAAGACTTCAACGCAATGCTGGACGTCATCGAGCGCAGCACACTCGAAGTCAAGGAGAGAAATCGCGACCTTGCGCGGCTCGCCTTTTACGACCCGCTCACCGGCGCAGCCAACCGCGTGCTGCTGCTGGATCGTCTGACGCAACTCATCGATGCGCACCAACGCGACGGGCAATCATTTGCAGTCGTCGCTTTTGACCTGGACGACTTCAAATTGATCAACGATCAGCTGGGTCACCAGGTGGGCGACGCCTACCTTCGCGCCATGACTGTGGCATGCAAAGCCGAACTGCGCCCCACCGACACATTTGCCCGGCTCGGCGGTGATGAGTTTATCGCCCTTCTGCCCGACGTCGCAACACGCGACAACGCGCTCATCGTGGCGCGCAAGCTGGCTGACGCCGTGAGTAGTGCGAACGATGTGCACACATCGACCAACCGTTGCAGCGCGAGCATGGGTGTGGGCCTGTACCCGAGGGACGGCGACACCACCGATGCGCTGTTGGCCCGCGTTGACGCGGCCATGTACCGGGCCAAAGCGGCAGGACGCAATCAGATTTCCTGTGTTAGCCGAGCTGCGCCAACCAACATCATGAAAAAGGCGAAACATGAGAACTGACAACACGCCGCCTTGGCGGAACGCATTTTTCGGCATCGTGCCGACGTTTACCGCCCTGCTGCTCACCGCGTGCGCAACACCGGTGCCGGTAGTGGTACCTGCTGCCCCGCCCGTCGTTTCGTTGCAAAAGGCGCAAGCAGCGTTGCGCACGCTCAATTTTGACCAGCGCGAGGATGGCTATCACCTGTCGTTGCCCGCACCGCTTATCTTTCCGTTTGACAGCACCGACCTGTCGCCCGCGGCGCACGCCAACCTGCTCGAGATTGGGCGTGAACTGCAACAACTCGGCATCGACCAAGTCATGGTCTACGGCTACACCGACAAGTTGGGTGCAGCAGCTTACAACCGCGATTTGTCACGCCGCCGTGCCGACATCGTGGCGCGTGTGATCACTGAAGGCGGCTATCCGGCCAGTCGCGTGGTCGTTAAAGGTCTCGGTGCCAGCACGCCGATAGCCGATAACGCAACCTCGCTGGGCAGGTCACAGAATCGTCGAGTGGTAATCATCGTGCAACTGCCGCCACCAGAATAGCGTCGGGATCAGCTTGCCGCTGAAAGCGATGATCAACTGGCCTCGCCCCTAGCTTGCCGCAGTCGGCAAATTTTTCGGATACTTCGAACGCCGAAATGCTGCGCGTCCGGCGGTTGGCTTCGCGACAACACAGCACAACGACGCCAATCCCGTCAGATGGACGTAAAGGCGACGAAGCAAATGTGTAAAGAAAGCGAGAACCAAGCAGCACTCGATCCACGCCAGGAAACGGCCGGAGCAATCTGTCCGTTTTTATCTCTGCTTTGGCCACATTCAAGTTGTGCGCAGCGCGATCGGCGCAAACATCTGCTCCATTTCGCGCCGCACTTTGTACGCATCGGTGGTTTCATCCATCGCGACATCGGCCCAGGTCAAGCTTTGGCCCTGCGCCACTGCGCGCACGACTTTGACGTTGTGCGCGAGCCCCAGTGGCAGGCCACCCATCGTGGCTGATTTGGTCGCCGGTAGTAGCTTGCCCCAGACGGTGTAGCCGCCCTCGCCGTCGAGCGTTTCGCCCGGCTTGAGATCACGCTTTGCGGTGGCGACGACGTCAGCGTTCCATGCAGTTGCGACGCCCGTCGGCTCACCGCGCAGCGCGACGGATGCGACGGAAACACCCACCTCTAAACCAATCAAATGCCAGCGTTTGTAAAGCGTGAAATAACGGCCCGACGGGTCGGTGTGTGCGTTGTATTCCTCAAAGCAATTCTTGATGTACTCCGTCTCGGCTTCAACCGTCACCCACACGCCCATACGGATGTCGTAAGGAATTTTTCGGCCATCGGCTTCGAGCGAAGAAATAACTTCGACCATGCCTTTTTGTTCGAGCACGCCGCCCTCGGATTGCGGACGGGTCACGAAAGGAATGTCTTCGACGCTGGCGGGTGGGTAGAGCAGGCCGTTACTCGGCACCGAGAGTCCTGTTGCGTTGCTAACGGCGGTGCTTTCAATCGACGGTTTTGAGCCGTCGAGGAAGCTATTGAACATTTTTGGGTTCAAGCCGCCGCGATCCGCCTGCTCTTGCGTGAGACCGTAATAGCCCCATACGGTGTCCGGCGTGCTTTGCGAAAAATGCGGCAGCCACTTGTGCCCGCGACCTGCTGCAACGACCGGAAAGCCACAGGTGCGCGCCCAATCCACCAGATCACAAATCAGCGCGGGTTGGTCGCCGAATGCGAGCGAATAAATGACGTTTTTCTCTGCCGCTCGACGCGCAAGCAGCGGCCCGCAAAAGGCGTCGGCTTCGACGGTCACGTTCACCACATGTTTGCCGTGATTGAACGCGGCGAGGCAATGCTCCACAGCGGCAATCGGGTTGCCGGTGCATTCGACGATCACGTCAATGGCAGGATGTGACACCAGCGCGCGCCAGTCCTCGGAGATAAAGGTGCCGCCGAGTTTCATCGCTTCATCGAGCGAGCGCGCCTGGGTGCGTTCGACATTCCAACCGACACGCGAAAGGTTCACCCGCGCTGCGTCCGGCGATAGATCGGCGATGCCCACCAGATGAACACCCGGCGTGCGTGGCACTTGCGCGAGGTACATCGACCCGAATTTTCCGGCGCCGATGAGGCCGATGCGGATGGGTTTGTTAGCGGCGGCGCGTTGTTGGAGTTTTGAGTAGAGATTCATGATCGGGCTGAGCGCCCCGTGATTGAAGGGGGCACGATTGACGTGAGGTTGGCGCGAATATTCCCTCCCCTTCAAGGGGAGGGTTAGGGTGGGGATGGGTGTCTTTTTTGAGACGCAAAGACCATCCCCCTCCTAGCCTCCCCCTTGAAGGGGGAGGGACTGGGACTAAGCGGCCATCTTGAACGGCTCCGGCGTGGTCACGTAAGCACTGGCTGGAACGCCGTCCTTCCACGGCAAAACCACCGGATAGTCCCTCAACAAACAATCATCCGGCAAACACTCAATCGGCGTGAAATCGCGATGTGCGATGTACTCGGGGCGCTTGTGGCGACGGATGTGATTGGAGACGGCGCACAGGCTCAGATACACGGCAACACGATTAAACGGCGACAGGTTCGAGGTAGATGCGTGAACCAAACACGAGTGAAACAAAATCATCGAACCCGCCGGGCCCTTGGGTGACACGATGCCGCCCTTGGTGCCACCAGCACGATTCACGAGCTGCGTGATGAGTTTGTTGTCAACAGTCCAGAGCGGATAGCTGGTGGTCGTCAGGTCATGCTTAGCGTCGATCACGCCCTTTTTGTGACTGCCCGGAATGAACATCAGCGGGCCGTTAAATTCGTTGACTTCATCGAGAAAAATGGCGATGTTCATCGCACGCTCGGTGGGCATGAGGTCATCATTTTTCCATGTGCCGTAGTCCTGATGCCATTGCCACACGTCGCCTTCAAACGCCATCTTGCCGTTGATTTTGAACTGGTGCATGTAGAGTTTTTCGTCGAGCAAATCCTCGACGGGTTCGATCATGCGCGGATGTCGTCCGAGCCGCGCGAACGGCGCGCTGTACATGTGAGCAGCGAAGTTGGTACGCACCGATTGAGTCCCTTTTTCGCGCACGTTGTATTCCTCCTGCCGTGCGTAAAGCTCGGGCACCGCGTCGGTTAGTGTGCGGGTTTCGTCGGGCGTGAACAGGCCGGGAAAAAACAGGTAACCGTCGCGGTCGAATTGCGCCTTCTGTTCGGCGGTCAACTTCATGGATAACTCCTTGCTTTTTTTATTGCAGCGCTAATTGTCCTCGCATTGTTGGCGATGGAGGCCGCGCGATTTCTAAATCTCGCTCACCGCAGCGCTTTCAACGCCGCCGCCCGAATATGCGCGGCATCGACGCCAAAATGATCGCGCAGCGCGGCACGGGTGTCGCTGCGGCCAAAGCCGTCCGTGCCCAGCGTGACATAGCGGCGATTGATGGGCACATAGGCACGAACGCTCTCGGCGACCAGACGCACGTAGTCGGTTGCAGCAATGACGGGGCCACGCGTTGCGGCAAGCAGCGTTGTGATGTACGCATCATTTGTGTCATCTGCCTCGCATCGCATGCCGTCGCGCGCCAGTTC
>JBBRGY010000022.1:0-15041 GCA_038223495.1 Burkholderiales bacterium
CGCGTTGAGCAATTTCTCACCGTCGGGTGCCAGCATGTAGAGGCCCACACCGAATAGTTGCAACACTTCTCGCGCGAAGTTTTCGTTGGGATTCGCGCTGCTACCGTCATTTTTCAGGTGACTGAGGTAGCGTCCCATCGCCGGCGACATAGCGACTTTGTAAAGGATGTTACGGTAGTTGGTGAAGGCGTTGTCCGCCAGCACGTCAAGGTATGCCGCTAACTCGAACGGATTGTCTGAGCTGCCATTTGACGAGACCACCAGAATTTCGGAGAGCGCGAAGGCGAGACGTTGTCGCAGTTGATCGGGGCTGGTCAGCGCCTGCCCCCAAAACGATTCACGGCTCATTTCGTCGTAAAAATTGGCAGCGACCGCGTCGAACTCTGTTTTGCGCGTCTGCAGATACTGAAAATGTTTAGTTGGTCGCGACATTCCCGTCTGCGTGCTGATCCACTGCGCTGCGCGGGCTGCGTGACTAGCGCCCGGCTGCGCGAGAAAAGACGCCACGTCGGCGCGGCTGGCGCCGAACGTCGATTGCATCAGAAAACGCGCGGCCTCGAACTGCGCCGCAGTCGGTGGGCTCACAACCGGTGATGTGCATCCAGAATCGACAAACGCTTTCAACTGTGGGGTCAAAGTGCGTGTGGCATAGGGACCGGCTCGACCGTCTGGAAGCCATGCTGGGCTGCCGAAGCCGAATACGCTTCTGGAGATAATTGCGGCATCATCAATATCGAATACGCCATTGCCATTCAGGTCGAGCTTGTCAACGTTAGCGCTGATGTTCGTCTCAACAGTGGATGAGTTGGCAGTCGTTCCAGCCACCAACGCCGCGCCACGTATGCCGCGGGCGTAACGAACCAGGAGTACGCCGTCGCGCAGCGAATCCGCAGACGCGCCGCCAGCGACATTGAACGGACAAGCGGCGTAAGCGGTTGAAACGGACAACAGCGCGGCGGCCGTTGCAGCGGCCAGAGGCACCAAGGGTGCCAGAAGCTTTGTGACCATCGTTGTTGCCATAGCGAATTCGTGTGAGAGAACCAGCTCAGGAGTTTATGTCAATGGCATTTCGTCCGCAATGAACAAATCAGCGATCGCACAACTTTTGCAGCATGCAGTGGAGTTTTTCGCTCCAATCGGCGCTTTTTGAAACGTTAACGCAAACTTTGTTGCGTTGGCCCTCATCGCATCGCTGGCTAGTAGGATTTGTCGCTCGTCGCCGTCACTGTAGCGTCGGCCTCGCCGCGCTGAAACCGAATGCGCAATGATGTGCCTGCTCGGACAGTGGATGCATCGGTCACGGGGATACCAGACTGATTGAACACAAGCGCATAACCGCGATCAAGCACCTGCGCCGGGTTAAGCAGGTCCAGCGCTTGAGACGCGGCGGCAAGGCGACTTGTCCGCGCTGCCACGAGAGCAGACATTCCAGTAGTCAGGCGGCGATCCATCGATTCAACTCGAAGGCCTGCCGCAGGCTTGCGCTGAATAGCGACGGCTAGACGCTGTCGGGACAAGGCCAGCCGCGCCTGTCGTCGTGGAGCCGCTTGGGCTGTGGCCCGTTGCAGCCTTGATTGCAGCCGCAGCAGCGTCTCGCGCCACGGCGCGATCACGGCACTCGAATTGCGCATGCGATCGTTAGCGCGATCTATGCGTTCGCCCAGTCGATCCAGACGATGGCGCAGTGCATCGGTCGCCCGTTCTGCGAAATCCTGGACAAGCGCGTAAATGGCATCCCGTTCAGGCGTCACCAGCGCGGCGGCGGCGGTTGGCGTCGGTGCGCGCATGTCGGCCGCGAAGTCACACAACGAAAAATCGGTTTCATGACCGACGGCGCTCACAATGGGAATGGCCGACGCCGCTACTGCGCGCGTCAGCGCTTCATCGTTGAACGCCCACAAATCCTCAATGCTGCCGCCACCGCGACCGACGATGAGCACGTCGCATTCCTGGCGCAAATTCGCCGCGTTCAGCGCAGCTAACAATTCGCGCGGCGCGTTGACGCCCTGAACGCTCGCCGGATAGACGATCACGCCGGCGCGCGGCCAGCGATCCCGCAATATGCGCAGCATGTCGGCGAGCGCAGCGGCTTTGGTTGAGGTAATGAGTCCGATTTGCAGCGGATATGTCGGCAACGCGCGCTTTGTGTCTTCGTCGAAGAGGCCTTCGGCGAACAGCTTTGCTTTCAGGCGCAGAAACGCCTCGTACAACTGCCCGACGCCGGCCAGTCGCGCCTGTTCGACCGCGAACTGCAAGCTCCCACGCGGTTCGTAAATCGCGGGGCGCAGGCGCAGCTCAACCTGCGCGCCATCTTTCAATTCAAACCCCACCAACGCGGCCCGATTTCGATAGAGCACGCAGGCAATCTGCGCCGAATCGTCTTTCAGATCGAAATAACAATGCCCGGACGCAGCGCGTTTGAAACCAGAAATTTCGCCGGTCACCCAACACAGGGGCAAAGCTCGCTCCAGCGCTGCCTTTGCGCGTTGTAGCAGCGTGCTTACCGAGATTGGATCGCCGCTTGCTGTGTTCGTGTTGTCAGCGTTATCTGTCCAAGACATATTTTTTTTTGCGGCTAAAAGAGTGGTTAAGAATCGTCTTGGTGGCAGGCCAATGTCATCGGCGGCAAACGCGCAGGAAATGGTGCAAGTGCTTGATCGAGTTTACTTTTTTGACGTCCAGTGAGCGAGCACAAGAGCGCATCACGATTGCATGCGGGTTTGCGCGCCGTCGGAGAAGTTATCAGGTGAGTTATCCACAATCGTTGTGGGCAACTTTCTCAGACTTCGAAGCTGCGCCGCCGTTCACATTTCGCCGTGTACTAGTTTCTAAAGCCTTACTGAGTGCGGGCGGAGAGCAGAAAAAGCGCCTCGTTACAATGTGCAACCGCACAAACAGATAGTGTCCAACCCCGAATGAGTTCAGAGATCAAAGCTGTTGCCACCGACGCAAAGAGCAAGGCCGTTGACGGCAAAGGTGAGCACAAATCGCCTTCGAACTTCATTCGACAGATTATCGATGCCGACCAGTTGAGTGGTAAACACAATCGCAAGGTTGTGACGCGCTTTCCGCCGGAGCCGAATGGCTATCTGCACATTGGTCACGCAAAATCTATTTGCCTGAACTTCGGTCTCGCCAACGACTACGCGGGCGTTTGCCATTTGCGCTTCGACGACACCAATCCAGTGAAAGAAGAGGTTGAGTACGAAGAGTCGATCAAGGAAATGGTCGAGTGGCTGGGCTTTTCGTTTAAGGATCATCTTTATTACGCGAGCGATTATTTCGGACGGCTCTATGAATTCGCCCAGCACTTCATTGAGCGCGGACTGGCCTATGTGGATAGTCAATCTGCCGATGAAATTCGCGCCAATCGCGGCACGCTGGTCGAGCCGGGAAAGAACTCGCCGTTCCGTGATCGCAGTGCCGAAGAAAACCTGCGCCTGTTTGATGAGATGAAGCGTGGGCTGCATGCCGATGGCGCGCACATTCTGCGGCTGAAGATTGATATGGCCTCGCCAAACATCAATTTGCGTGACCCGGCGATTTATCGCATTCGTCACACCGAACATCATCGCACGGGCGACGCGTGGTGCGTGTACCCGATGTACGACTACACGCATTGCATCAGCGACGCCATCGAGCGCATCACGCATTCGTTGTGTACGCTCGAATTTGAAGCGCATCGTCCGCTCTACGACTGGGTGCTGGAGCGCCTGGTTGAAGCCGGAAAATTACCCGCGCCGAACCCGCAACAGATCGAGTTTTCGCGGCTCAACTTGAGCTACACCGTCATGAGCAAACGGAAGCTTCTGGAGCTGGTGGCAACCGGTCTGGTGAGCGGTTGGGACGATCCGCGCATGATGACGCTCGCCGGGCTGCGTCGGCGTGGATTTACGCCAGGATCGATTCGCCTGTTTGCCGAGCGCGCGGGCGTGTCAAAAGCGCATCAGTGGATCGACATGGCAGACCTTGAGCGGGCATTGCGCGACGACCTTGACGCGACTGCAATGCGCGCGATGGCCGTGCTTGATCCAGTTCGCGTGGTCATTGAGAACTATCCCGAGGGGCAATCGGAAGAGTGCTCCGCACCGATCAATCCGCATGACGAGGCGCTGGGTCGACGCAACTTCAAGTTTTGTCGCGAAGTGTTTATCGAGCGCGAAGATTTCATGGAAACGCCGGTCAAGGGTTTCTTCCGTCTTGCGCCGGGCACCGAGGTGCGTCTGCGCCACGCGTTCATTATCAAATGCGAACGCATTGAGAAGGACGCGGCAGGCAACGTCACCACGATTTATGCGACCTACGATCCCGCGACCAAGAGCGGAACCGGCGGTCGCAATGTCAAAGGGGCGATTCACTGGGTCAGCAAGCTCGATGGCATTCAGGCCGAAGTGCGGCTTTACGATCGCCTGTTTAACGTCGAAAACCCCGATTCCGGCGAAGGTGATTACCGGACGTACCTGAATCCGCATTCGTTGAAATCCGTCACCGCATGGCTAGAACCGTCGCTCGCGAATGCCAAGGCGGACGAGAGCTATCAGTTTGAACGCAACGGCTATTTCACGCCGGATCGCATCGATTCGAAGCGAGGCGCGCTGGTGTTCAACCGCGCCGTGACGTTGAAGGACGGCTGGAAGCCAGTTTAGCGTTGGCACGACGCCTGGAAACGGGCTGATTTACTGCGCGTGCATCGACAAAGCGGACATAGCTTTTCTATGAAACGTTGAATGCTTAGGGGCTGGCGGTGCGAAATGACGATTGTCGATAAGCTAACGTTTTCGCACTTAGCCCCGGTGCAGCGGTCGTTGTAGAAAAAAGCTGTTTCGTGACATCTGACGCTTCCACTTCATAAATCGCGAGTTACACTGCGATCTAAATCTTCTTCGCGAGTCTTTCCTGCATGTGGGACATCATCAAGGCGGCGGGCTGGCCCATTTGGCCGCTCATCCTCGTATCCATCGTTGCATTGGCGCTCATCATTGAGCGGTTGTGGACGCTGAGGCGCACTCAGATCATTCCGCCGGGGTTGGTCGACAAAGTCATCGCTGAGTACCGCAAGAAAGGCCTGACGCAAGAGCTCGTTGATCTGACCGCAGGACAGGGACCGATGGGACAAATCCTCGCCGCCGGACTCATCAACATCAAGGCTCCGCGCCCGGTCGTCAAAGAAGCGATTGAGGAGACTGGCAGCGTCGTTGGCTACGGGCTTGAGAAGTACCTGAATGCAATCGGCACCATTTCTGCCGCGGCACCGCTCATGGGCTTGTTGGGCACCATCATTGGGATGATCGAAATTTTCGGCAGCACAGGCTCGGCGGGCGTGGATCCCACGCGCTTGGCGAATGGCATTTCGGTCGCGCTCTACAACACGGCGATGGGCATTATTGTGGCCGTGCCAACCTTGATGTTCTATCGCTATTTTCGGGGTAAAGTGGATTCGCTGTTGATCGAGATGGAGCAGCAGGCGACGCGCCTCGTTGACATCCTGCACGGAGACCGCGCCAAGTGAACTTTCGCCGTGGCCGCTTCCGCGAAGAGCCCGAGATCAACTTCATTCCGTTGATCGACGTTCTGCTGGTCGTGCTTATCTTTTTGATGGCATCGACGACGTACAGCAAGTTCACGGAACTGAAAATTTCGCTGCCCGAGGCCGATGCTGAAAAACAGACTCAGCGCCCAAAAGAAGTAAACGTCGCCGTTGACGCGACGGGCAAGTACGCCATCAACAAGCAGGTGTTCACCTTCACTACGGTGGCTGCGCTGGCGCAGGCCCTTAAAGATTCAGCGGCCGGCGTTGCTGACCCTGTGATCATTATCAATGCTGATGCGGCGGCGAAGCATCAGGACGTCGTGTATGTGATGGAAGCCGCGCGATTGGCGCAATATCCGAACATCACTTTTGCGACTCAGACGCCGACCGCCACCGGGAAATAGCCGCGCACGGTTTAGCGCGACACTCCTTTCATCATCGGCCAAAAACTGCAAATGTTTTCCGCGCTGCTCGAGAAGACTTGGTGGGCAAAAACAGCGTCCCCCTTGACGACGCTGTTGACGCCTTTCTCCGCGCTGTATGGCGTGGTGATTGCCGCTCGCCGTGAACTCTATAGCCGTGGCATTTTGGCGCGCTCACATCCCGGCGTTCCCGTGCTCGTCGTCGGCAATGTAGTCGTTGGCGGTGCCGGAAAAACGCCGGTCGTGCAGGCCATTGTTCGCTGTCTGCAACAGGCGGGCTATCGGCCAGGAATTATCAGCCGCGGGTATCCCGTCAGCCCGAAGCAACCGCGAAATGTCACCGTACGATCCATCGCGTCAGACGTGGGCGACGAGCCGCTCCTGCACTTTTCGCTCGGGGTGCCAGTAGTCGTGTGCGCGGACCGCGTAGCTGCTGCAATGTCGCTGCTTGAGCAGCATCCCGACGTCAATATTCTCGTCGCGGACGATGCGCTGCAGCATTACGCCCTGATGCGCGATATAGAGGTTGAAGTCATCAGTGCCGAGCGGCGCTACGGCAACGGCAAACTCTTGCCCGCAGGGCCGCTGCGTGAGCCGCGTGAGCGAGCACGTGAGTGCAACTTGCGGCTCATGCCCTCATGGGTTACGCCCAACGGCGGCTACAAGGACGGCAATCATCATGTGGTGCGCCGCAAATTGGGTGATGCGTACGCGCTGATTGAGCCCGGTCGCAAAACACCTCTTTCGACGTTTGCGCAGTCGCGACCCGCAATTGCGGCAGGTATCGCTAACCCACGGCAGTTTTACGACGCATTACTCCGTGCGGGCCTGCAGGGTCAGTTGTTCGGATTTTCTGATCACTACAACTTCCGCGCATCGGATTTCGACGCGATTGGCGAGCGCGCTATTCTGATGACCGAAAAAGACGCCGCGAAATGCCGCAACTTCGCGGACCGACGCATGTGGGTGGTGCCGCTGTCGGTACATTTTGCCCCGGAAACCAAGCGCAAATTGTTGTTGCTGGTACGTGAAGCGAGTGCAATTTACGCTCCAGCGCCCGTATCCGATAGCGCAAGTGCGCAAGAATTGAATGATGGACCCCAAACTGCTTGAAATTCTCGTCTGCCCCGTCACCAAAGGGCCGCTCATTTACGACAAAAGAAATCAGGAACTGATTTCCAAATCAGCACGCCTGGCTTACCCGATTCGCGACGATATTCCCGTGATGCTCGAAGAAGAGGCGAGAGCTCTGTCTGCCGCAGAGGTCGAGGCTCTGGCTTGATCTGATGGGCTTCATCGTCGTCATTCCGGCGCGCTACGCATCGACTCGCTTTCCCGGCAAGCCGCTCATCGATTTGAAGGGAAAGCCGATGGTCGTGCGTGTTGCAGAACGGGCGAGGCAATCAGCCGCAACGCGCGTGCTGGTGGCAACCGATGATCCGCGTATCGCCGCGGCGTGTGACGATAGTGGAGTCGCCTATGTCATGACGCGCAGCGATCATCCTACGGGCACGGATCGGCTGTCCGAGGTCGCTAAATCGCTCAATTTGCTTGATGACGCTGTTGTCGTGAACGTACAGGGCGATGAGCCCCTGATTCCGGTACACGTCATCGATAAGGTTGCCGCCATGCTCGACGCCAACCCAAATGCAGCGATGGCAACGCTTTGTCACCCGATTCACGACGTAGCCGATGTGGTCAATCCGAACGTCGTGAAATGTGTGATTAACGAGCTCGGTGAGGCGATGTACTTCAGCCGCGCGCCGATCCCGTTTGCTCGTGACGCGTGGAGCGCCACCGTGGATTTGATCCCTGACGGTTTGCCGATGTACCGACACATTGGCGTGTATGCGTATCGCGCTGGCTTTTTAAGGCGCTTTCCTGAGCTTTCGATACCCGCCATTGAGCGCCACGAGGCACTCGAGCAATTGCGCGCTCTGGCGCATGGCTTTCGCATCGCAGTGGCGGTGGTGCAGGACGCGTTGCCGTCCGGAATTGATACCCCGGAAGATTATGAGCGGCTAAAGGCTGCCTATTCGGGAAGCGGCGACACTCTCTGGATGTAGTAGCGCGTTTCGCCGAAGCAACTCGTAGGTAAGCCGACTTTTTCGGTGTAGTGCAGCGCAACACGTTTACCAACGCTTCGGTTGATCGCGTTGGCGACCGAATCGTCCCAAACCGTGAAAAAGAATTTTTCTGGCAACGCGCCAGGCAGCACGACCATATTGAGCTCGCCTTCCCACGTTTTGCAGACCCAGCCTTTGCGCGAGAATTTTTGCACCACGCCTGCGCGCTCGCCGTCAGAATAGCTCCACTTCCAGACCAGCAGGATGTACAGGCCGGCTAGAACCACTATCGCTAAAAGCACAAAAATTAGCGGTAGGACGAAACCTTTTTCAGGATTCCGAACTTTTTTAATGACGTTTGGGTGGAAAAGAAATCGCTTTTGAGACATAATATAGGCCGTTGAAAATGCAACGCTTTCTGCAACTCTAAAGTATTCTTTTGTGACGTTTTCAAGTCGTTTTACACGACTTGGCGACCGCGCAAAGGATTGAGGTGCGGGGCGCGTAACTCAGGGTGTTGATGTCTATGCTCGATCCAAACCAGATCGCCAAATTTCGTCAACAAACGGCGACCCCGCGCAAGCGCTCGGTGGCCGGTAGTTGGACCAGGCTTTGCGGAACCTGCAAGCAGCCCGCCATTATTCGCGGCGGCAAAACTCGCAAGGTAGGCGGTCGCACCGTTTTTACGTGTGCTGGCTGTCTCACTAAACTCCTCGAAAAATCTGAGGATGGCGACAATGACGCTGACAAGACAGGCACTGGCGGTTAAACACCTTTAATCGCCCGGCCCAATAAAAAACGCCAACTTAATCGTTAGCGTTTTTTTGTTGCCTGACGTTCGCCAATGAGGCGAACGACGTGCGAAAAAGTTGCAAGCGCGGAGAGCCGCGCTTTTGCTCGCAAATTAATCCGCGTAAGCCTTGGCAGCCTGAATGATTGGTGCCCATTTGCCAATTTCAGTCGTGAGCAATGCCTTGGCACCTGCTGAAGTCTGACGGTCAAGCGGCATGATTTCCGCGCCGAGTTCTTTCATCTTTGCGGAAAATCCGGAATCCTTAATCGCGGCCTGTAGCGCCGATTGCAGCTTGGCCACTATGTCAGCTGGCGTTCCTTTCGGCGCGTACAGAATGTGCCACACACCGACTTCAAAGCCCGGAAGCTCAGCACCCAAGGGCGGCAGTTCAGGGAAGTTAGCCAGTTTATTTTTGCTGGTCACGGCGTAGGCTTTGACCTTGCCGCTCTTGATCTGCCCCGACGTGTTAGTCGTCTGGTCGCACATGATGTCTACGTTGCCGCCGAGCAGGGCAATCATCGCTGGACCGGTGCCAGTGAATGGAACGGTCGTCAATTCCGTCTTCATTGCGTTTTGCAGCAGCAGGCCGCATAGATGCGACGCTGAGCCGATGCCAGCATTGGCGAGATTGATTTTGTCCTTGTTGGCACGGATGTAGACCAGCAGATCTTTGGCATTTGCCGGCGACATCGTTGGTTTTGCGATGATCGTCATTGGCACGTCGACAACGGCACCAATCGGAATGAAGTCTTCGAGTGGTTTGAAGTCGAGCTTGCGATACAGAGAAGGCGCAGTCGACATACCGATGTGGTGGAACAACAGCGTATAGCCATCGCCCGGAGCGCGCGCAACTTTGCCAGCGCCAATCGTGCCGCCAGCGCCGTTAACGTTTTCAATAATCATCGAGCCCTTGAGCTGAGCGCCCATCGACTGCCCCAACGAGCGTGCGACGACGTCGGTTGGACCACCTGCTGCAAACGGGACGACGATTGAAATCGGTTTGTCTGGGTACGCGGCGAACGCGCTGGTTGCGGCAACAACGAAGCCGACAGATGCGGCAAGCATCGATATTTTTCGAATCATTTCAGGTCTCTCCAGGGTTTTTATTGACTACTGTCGGTCTTAAAACGCCCTTGACGAGCATCTGTTGACGTACTCGCTCAATTTTACGAGCGCGATGCCCGATCTAATGAGGGTTTTCACTGGCAGGGTTTCCACTCAATTTCGACGCTTCGTTCTCCTGCGCGGGCTGCAAAGGCATTCGCAGTGGCAATGCCGACAACGGACACGATGGTTTTGCCGCACGTCAGAATCGGCCAGCGCTCACGCTGCCACGGCGGTATGCCGGCATGTTGAAAGATGTTCTTGACATTGACTCGCCCAGAGCGCGCTGAGAGCTCAATGACGTCGCCATCTTCACGCATTCGTAGCGTCCAGTCGTCGCTTTCGACTGGCCAGCGCACCGCATCGGTGGCGTCCGACTGAACAGCGTTGACGCAGCCCGCTACCCCGCTATCACCCCGCAAAACCATCTCAGCTTCGGCGTTCCACGTGCACGCATGCCAACGCGGAACGTCATGTACCACGTACGCCGCGCCTCGATACACACGAATGGTAGTTTGGCCGTCCGCACAGCGCAAACAAATCGACTGCGTCGGCTCAGGGCTCGCCAGTTGTTGCAGCCACTCACGCAAAGTTTCCGTACCCGGAACGTCAACCGCAGATTCAACAAGCCAATGACGCAGCAAGTTGGCTCTGCGCGGGCGGGACAGCGCGTTGAAGGTAGCCAATTGCAAAGCACCGTCGGCGACGCAATGCCCAGCATCGATAGCCGCCAAATCCTCAAGTAGGTACGCTGCATCCGCCTGGTGCGCGGCGGCGCGTGCCAGCGTGACCTCCGCTGAAGGAAACGCTCGCGTCAATGCGGGCCATACTTGAGCACGCAATCGATTGCGAGCGAAGCGAACGTCAGCGTTGCTCTCGTCGTCTACCCATGTCAGTCCATACGATGCGGCATACGTTGTGATTTCCGCTTTGGAAACGCCGAGCATGGGACGCACGTAGCGCCCTGCCGCGTCGGGCATCGCTGCAAGCCCCGGAGCGCCTGACCCACGCAAGAGTTGCAGCAACACCGTTTCTGCCTGATCGCGTGCGTGATGCGCGAGCAGCACGACGTGTGCGCCCACTTTATCGAGCGAATCGTAACGCGCAGTTCGCGCTGCAGCTTCGATGCCCATCTTGGAATTTCGGTCCACGTGAACGCGATCAAAGGTAAGCGTCACATTCAGCGCCGAGCAGGTCGTTTCGCAATGCGTAACCCACGCATCTGCATTCCGACTCAAACCGTGATGAACATGATGCGCATGCAAAACCCAGTGCGGATTCAGCGTGTCGCGTAGTGCAGCCACTGCGTGCAACAACACTACAGAATCCACGCCGCCAGATAGTGCAACGCAAACTCGCGTGTCGCGCGCCCACGACGTCGCTGCGCGCTTGACGGCCTCGCTAACCGCCGCCCCGTTGCCGTTAATCTGGAGCTTTGAAAGCGCCATAGTCGGCCAATCGCTCACGCCGCAGCGACAAGCGTTTGTCGGGGGTCAGCGCAGAAAGGCGGGCGAGTTCTTCGACGAGCACTTTCTTTAAATTGCCCATCATGGTCACCGGGTCGCGATGCGCGCCGCCCGCAGGCTCGGGGACAATGTGATCGATCAAGCGCAAGGATTTCAGGCGCTGCGCCGTGATGCCCATGTTTTCGGCCGCCTCGGGCGCGCGCTCGGCGCTCTTCCACAAAATAGAAGCACAACCTTCGGGTGAAATCACCGAATACGTGGCGAATTGCAGCATGATGGTGACGTCACCCACAGCGATGGCCAACGCACCACCAGAGCCACCTTCGCCAATGACCGTGACGATGATCGGGCTCTTGATCTGCGCCATTTCGAACAAATTGCGTCCAATCGCCTCGGACTGTCCACGCTCTTCGGCACCGACGCCAGGATAGGCGCCGGGGGTGTCGATGAACGTGAAAATTGGCAAGCCAAATTTGTCGGCCATTTTCATCAAACGCAGTGCTTTGCGATAACCCTCGGGGCGCGGCATGCCCCAGTTACGCAGTACTTTTTCTTTAGTGTCACGGCCTTTTTGATGGCCGATCACCATGCAGCTTTGACCATCAAATTTGGCCAATCCGCCAACGATCGCCGCGTCGTCCGCGTAGGTGCGATCACCGTGCAATTCCACAAATTCGGTGAACAAACCGCTCGCGTAATCAAGCGTGTAGGGCCGCTGCGCATGGCGCGCGACTTGTGCGACTTGCCACGGCGTCAACTTTGAATAAATTGCCTTGTTGAGATCACCGAGCTTGCGCGTTAATTTTTTGAGCTCGTCGGACACGTCGAGTTGATCGACACCATGATGCAGTTCGCGGAGTTCATCAATTTTTGATTGCAACTCGGCGAGGGGCTGCTCGAAATCAAGATAGATTTGTTTTGCCATGCCCGGAATTGTAGGCGGGCAGCGCTAACTGCTAAGAATCGTCCGTTTTAGCGGTCGCGTGGGGCAAAAATGCCTTTTTCCTTCCTGTCCGGCAGTGGCGCAAACCGCGCTGCCAACATCATCAGTCCCGCAAAAATCATCAACACCGGAATGATCAGTCGGGAACGCCAGCCGAGATCAAAGTAGCCATACCAGCCAATGCCCATCGCGATGAGCACTGGGCCCGCGACAAGTGATTTTTTGGTGATTCCGTCGAGCACCATGATTGCCACGCCAGCAACGACCAGCACCATCGCAACGAGCGTGTTCCAGTTCGGAATCCAGCCGTAGTTCCAGCCCAACATGGCGAGACCGCCTGCAATCAGAACGACCGGTAAAGTTGCGTCGCGCATCGAGATGACCTTCAAGTGAGAAGTTGGGAACGTGCTGATTTTGAGTGTTTCCGGCTGGGCGCGCAATCGAGAAAAAAAGGTCGCTGGATTCGAGACTTCAGGTCGCGTTCGACTGTACGCCGCTTGCAAGTGGCGCGTGATGGCCCAAAATCTGCCTTACAGGTTCGCGGCTGCTCTTCGCCACAACTTCGCTGCTTCAACATTCTTCTCTGTATTTATGAAATCAAACTGTTCTGCCTCCCATCGCGTTCATCGACCACGACACTGGGCCGTGCTGGCTGCAAGCGTCGTCACAGCGCTTAGCGCCGCGAGCGCTATTGCTGAGGGTTTGACGAGCGCTCCGATATCGCCGGCGTCAATGCGATCCGCGAGCGCGCAGCCCGCACATAGCGAAGCATTCCGCACCATCGACATGCTGTGGACTGACGCCAGCCGACAGCGCGACATTCCAGTGCGCCTTTACTGGCCAGCAAACGCGAGCCCTTCCACCGCCGTGCCGCTGGTCGTGTTCTCGCACGGGCTCGGCGGCAGCAAAAACGGCTATTCGTATTTGGGTAAGTATTGGGCAAGCCTTGGCTTCGCCAGTTTGCATGTGCAGCATGCGGGCAGCGACCGCGCGGTTTGGGGGGGCAATATTTTCTCGCTGGTCAGTAACGTCGTTGCGGCGGCGAGTGAAGCGAACGCGATGGATCGTGCGAAAGATGTGTCGTTCGCCATTACCTCAATCCTCGCATCGAAAGACTACGGACCGTCGATTCAGTCCAACGCGATTGCCGTCGCCGGACATTCATACGGTGCAAACACCGCACTGCTGGTCGGTGGCGCAGCGATCGAGCGTGGCGGTCAAAAGCTGTCGTTTCGTGATGACCGAGTTAAGGCGCTCATACTGATTTCCGCGCCACCGTTTGTGGGGGAGGGCGACATGGTCAATGTGCTCGGGCCGATCAAAGTGCCGACGCTACATGTGACGGGCACCGACGACGTGATCCGTGTGCCGGGTTACTACTCGGACCTCGCGGACCGCATCAAAGTATTCGATGCCGTGCACGCACCGGACAAAGTGCTGACCGTGTTCAAGGGAGCCACACACAGCATCTTCACTGATCGCACAGCTACCGCTGGCTTTGAGCTCAACTCGACGGTTAAACGGGCGACACGAGAACTCTCCGGCGCATTCCTGAAAAGTGTTTTAAGCAATGCGCCGGGCACGTTGGTTGACGATTGGTTGAGCGCGCAGAAATCGCTGTTGGACCGTTATAGCGGTGCGGTTCGTGGCGGCAAAGGTTAGCGCAAACCATCGTACAGCTTTTCGCTGAAAGCGCTTCTTTACTGGGGATAGGACTGATTTCTGGTGATTCTCGATAATCATCATAAACGACATTTTATCCCTTATTAAATAAGGGTTTAAGCGCAAAGCTGTACGTTGCTGACTGACCTTTCTGACTCAACTCTCAGTGCCCGCGTCTGAGTGCTGTGAGAGCAGCTCATCCATTGCAGACTCGCCTCCAACGTCTCGCACATGGTCCCTTTGGATTCGCGTCTTAGTCCGTTGCAACGACCTGTAGGCATTTGCCCACACACATTCGCTCTGTCGTACGACATACAGCATCGTCGGGGAAATTTAGCCTTATTCCTATCGTGACGTTGGCTCACCGCCACGTTCACGGACGCTTTATTACTTTGAGGAGTTTGCTATGCCCCCTAATACAGAAAAGTTAAATACGTCGCCTCCTGAAGGCAGCGAAGGCGTGTTGCCACTGCCTAAGCATGACGGTGCCAACGCGGACTTCAGTACCCAAAAACTGAGCCGTGGCGGACAAATTGGCGAGGGCAGCTACGAAGGCACCGACGGCTACGCGAAGAGCATAGGCTCATATTTGCGCACGGCTGATGTCGATAAAGACGCCGCCGCAGCGGCGCCCGATTCTGCTCGCGACGCTCAGGACATGCTTGCGGCTGAGTCCGAAGGCGCGAGCCATTCAAAAGCACCGGGAAAGTAAGCCAGCCATGAAAAAAGCGACCCAAGGATCTGAGGGCCTGCAAAAAATTGCCGACCTCGCTGATGCTATCGGCGTGGCAATGGTCACCACATTGGACGTCAGTTCACAAACGCTGACCAGTCGTCCCATGATGCCGTTAGAAATTGATGAAAAAGCCAGCCTCTGGTTTTTCACCAGCAACGCGACTTGCCACGGTTTGGCGCTTGACCGCGTCAACGTGTCGTTCGCAGATCCGAAGAGCTCATCCTATGTAAGTTTCTCAGGACGGGGTGCAGTCGTTAGTGATCGCACTCGGATTCACGAGCTATGGTCGCCAATGGCTAAACCTTGGTTTCCAAAGGGC
>JBBRGY010000023.1:0-14920 GCA_038223495.1 Burkholderiales bacterium
GGTGTTCCGGCGCAGTACACCGTGGGGCGTCGACAAATGGTTTCGCCGCGGGCAGCTCGTTTCGTGCGCGCTGTATAGCCTCGGCCACGGCAGCAACGATGCCCAGAAAACGATCGGCATTATCTGGTTGTTATTGATCACGGCGGGCATGGCAACCAGTGACCCTAAATCGCTGCCGTATTGGGTTGTCATTGCCTGCTATTTGGCGATTTCGCTAGGGACTTTGTTCGGTGGATGGCGCATCGTCAAAACGATGGGGCAGAAGATTACCAAGTTAAAACCCGTTGGCGGCTTTGCTGCTGAAACGGGCGGCGCGATTACCCTGTTTATTGCGTCGACTTTCGGCATTCCCGTGTCAACCACGCACACGATTACGGGCGCAATTGTGGGTGTCGGGGCGGCGAGAAAATTATCAGCGGTGCGTTGGGGAATAGCGGGCAATATCATCTGGGCATGGGTGTTAACCATTCCTGCGTCGGCGTTTATCGCGGCGATAGCGTGGTGGGCGGGGCGTCAGGTTTTCTAGCGCCACCCCTGATACCAACGATGCCGCAAGACCGCCGCACGCCTCCCGTCGAATTGTCACGTCATTGGCGCTGGTTGTTTCTTTCGGTGCCAGCGGCCCTACTGCTGGCGATACTCGCGGCCTGGGTAGTGCCTGACATCGCATTTTTTGAGGCGTGGCCCGCGCTCAACGTACTCATCTTCCTCATTGGTCTTGCGATTATTCCAGTGTTGTCGCCCAATGCGAGCCTGGCGCGAAAGCTGATTCACATCGTTGTTTCAGCACCGATTGCGGCCGTGTTTATTGCCATTTTGATCGGAGCAACGCTTGATCGCTACTACGGCAATGACCTGAGGCAGACCTTTTATTTGCGCTTTCAGGCGACGCTCATTGCTGGCCTTTCGGCTGGACTTTTGTACGCGGCGGTTGCTGCGGCCGTCGTGTATTTGCGTGCGCAGCGCTTGGTGATTGCCAACAAACGTCTGTCAGTTGAAATAAATGAGAGTGATGTGCAGCGGCAATTGACGGAAACTCGATTGCGGCTTTTGCAGGCGCAGATTGAACCGCATTTTTTGTTCAATACCCTGGCCTCCGCACAGCAACTTTCGCAAAAAGGCGCACCCGACGCGGCAAAGTTGATCGGTCATCTGGTTCGCTTCTTGCGCATGTCCATTCCGTCGATGCGCGAAGATCGCGGCGCGCTGAAGCGTGAGCTGGAGCAAGTGGCGGCCTATCTCTCGATCATGCAAACCCGAATGGGAGAAAGACTGACTTTTTCCGTGCATTCTGACCCTGAAGTTGCAGAGTTCCAATTGCCGCCCGCGCTCGTGATGACGCTCGTGGAGAATGCGATCAAGCATGGCGTTGAGCCTGCGGCCGATGGCGGAAACGTCGACGTGCGAGCGCTGCTGGAGGGCGAAAACATTGTAATTTCCGTGAGCGATACTGGCGTCGGCCTCACCTCCACAGAGAGCAGTGAAATCGGTGGAGGACTTGGTTTGTCGAATATCGCGCAGCGTTTGCATGCGATTTACGGAACTGATGCAAACGTCAAGCTCACGCAAAATTCACCGCACGGCTGCATTGCCATGTTGACTATCCCTCGCAAAGACTGAACCCGATTCGAGCAGAAACTATGGAAAGAATTCGCTGCCTGTTTGCCGATGATGAACCGCTAATGCGTGACCGTATGCGTGAGTTGCTTGCGCTGCATGAGGATTCGTTTGAGGTGGTTGCAGAGGCGGTCAATGGTGAGGATGCGCTGGTGCAGTATGCCGCGACCGAACCTGATGTTTGCTTCCTGGACATTCGCATGCCCGTGCAGTCAGGGCTTGAGGTGGCCACTGAAATTGGCGAAGGTGCGAAGATTGTTTTTTGTACGGCGTACGATCAGTTTGCTATCGAAGCCTTTGAGCGTGGCGCGGTGGACTATTTGTTGAAGCCCATCGAGGAGGACCGACTTGCCGTCACACTGCAACGTCTGCTCGATAACACCGATGTACCGCCGGACGATGTGACGCCCGTCGCGCATCTGATAAGCAGTCACGAGCCGAATGCGAACAATGCGACCGAGCGCATCAAGTGGATTAAGGCGCTAGTCGGGCAGGATGTGCGTATGTTCCCGGTTGATGATGTGATCTTTTTTCAGTCAGACACCAAGTACACCCGCGTCGTGACCGATACCGAAGACGTACTCATTCGCACGCCGCTAAAAGAGCTGACCGGTGGACTCGACCCGGAAATCTTCTGGCAGGTGCATCGAGGCGCCATTGTCAACGTGCGTCGTATCGCCAAAATCACACGCGACGGCGTGGAAAAACACTCTATCGTGCTGCGCGGATCGAATGAAAAAATTGGTGTAAGTCGCCATTTTTTCCATCTGTTCAAGCAGATGTGAGGTTGCGCCGCCAGGCAACAACACATCGATCTCGTGCTCTGTCCATTCGCTTCGTCATTCGTCGCAATGACGCATGCGGAACCGCTTGCTTGATGGAGACTTAGGCCAATGAGGATTTTGCTTTCATTGGTGTGGCTCGCGTTTTTTTTGAGCACGCCCGCAACCAGTGTGTTGGCGCAGCCTTTGCCCGCGTCATCGACGATCCCTGCGGCGGATTTTTTCCGCCTTCCGAACGTATTGCGGCCAGCGCTATCGCCCGACGGAAACTTTCTGGGTTTTCTCTCAAACAGCGGCTCACGACTCGGGCTCGCCGTGATCGACCTTGAAAAACGAACCTCGTCGATTGTGGCGACGGTGCCTGATGCCGACATCGTTGAATTTCATTGGGTGAATTCGCAGCGTCTGACGTTTGTGACGGGCAATGTGTTCGACCCCGCAGGCTCTGTTAGCCCGTGGAGGACGGGTGGACTGTTCGCGATTGATCGCGACGCGACCAATGCGCGGCGACTGGCATTACCGCTCGGAGACGGCGCAGCACTGCAAATGCGACCGCGCTACACACGGGTGATGACGACGCTCGCTGACGGTTCGGACGATGTGATAGTGGCATCTAATGAGCGCAATTTTGACAGCAGTGATGTGTATCGTCTGAATACGCGTACGGCGCGTAAAACTCTGCTGAGTTACGACAATCCCGGTGACGTGCAGGCATGGGCGCTTGATCAGGAAGGTCGACCGCGCGCCGCTTATTCGACGAAGGGCACGCAGGTTAAACAGTTTTATCGACGCGATGACAAAGCGCCGTGGACGACCACTTTCGAAGGTGATTTCCGCGAGCCCGCCAATTGGGTGTCTGCGGTGAGTTATGACGGTACGCTGATTGGCTTTGGACTCCGTGATCGTACTCAGGCGGCCTCGACGAACTCTCGGTTGACCAGCGCCGTAGTTCGTCTGGATGAGCAGGGGCAGACGCAACAGGTGCTCGCAAGCCGCGACGACTACGACATGACAGGTGTCGTGTTCGACCCGGTGTCGAAGAAATTGGTGGGCGCGATGTCGACGGGCGAGCGTTACGCATTGACGTGGCTCGACGATTCGTGGGCCGCGTTACAACGCGAGGTGGACCGCGCGTTGCCTAACGCCGTGAATCGCTTTTTGCCACCTGATCAGGCAAAGCGGATGCTGGTTTTTTCGTATTCGGATCGCAATCCAGGTACGGTTTATTTGTTCGATTTCCGTACGCGCAAGCTTGAGTTCCTGATTGATTCACGACCGTGGATCAAGCCCGCCATGATGGCTGAATCTCGCGTGGTTAAATTTGCGGCGCGCGATGATTTGCCGCTGTCGGCGGTGCTCACTTTGCCGCGCGGCGTGCCGCCCAAATTGTTGCCGCTCCTGGTGATTGTGCATGGCGGGCCGTGGGTTCCGCTGACAAGTTGGGGTTGGGCGGCAGAGGCGCAATTTTTTGCATCGCGTGGTTACGCTGTTGTTCAACCCAATTTTCGAGGTACGACCGGCCTTGGCTTGAAGCATCTCCTTGCGAGTTTCAAGCAATGGGGGCTTGCGATGCAGGATGACGTTACGGACACCGCACTGTGGGCCGTGAAACAGGGTATTGCTGACCCCAAACGCATGTGTATTTATGGCGCAAGCTACGGTGGCTACGCAGCAATGCAGGCGTTAGTAAAAACGCCCGATCTCTTTCAATGTGCAGGTAATTACGTGGGTGTCACTGACTTGCAATTGTTTCACTCCGTCACCTGGTCGGACAGTAGCGATAGTGATTTCAATCGTTATCTTTTGCCCATCATGGTCGGTGATGCTGATCGCGATAAGGCGCAATTGCGTTCGACTTCGCCTGCGCAAAACGCCGACAAAATCAAGATGCCCGTATTCATGGCGTACGGCGGCGAGGACCGGCGAGTGCCGATTATTCACGGCGAGCGTATGCGCGACGCGCTCGAAAAACTGGGCAAGCCGTACGAATGGATGGTCAAGTCAAACGAGGGACACGGTTACGCCCAGCTTGAAAACCGGGTTGAGTTCTACACCCGGTTTGAGGCTTTTCTGAAGAAATCGCTGAATCGCCCCTAGTTGCTTCCGAAGGCGCCTCACCATTCGTTTCGTGCGTCATTCCTGCCCTATACTGCGCTCATCATGTGAGAAGCGGGGGGCTTGAGCGCAATGTTTACGGTTCTTGTAGCCAATCCAAAGGGCGGCTCGGGTAAGACGACTATTGCCACCACACTGGCGGCTTATCTGGCAGGCAAACGACAACGTGTCGTTGTGCTGGATCGTGATCGACAGCGCTCAGCGGCTCGCTGGCAGACGCGACGTCCGCGCGGCTTCCCCGAGGTTCGCGGCGCATTGCCCGATACCGACAGCAAAGTCATCCGCGACTATGCCCCGCAATGGCTCGTCATCGACGCGCCTGCGGGGGTTCATGGGCCTGAGCTTGCAGAGTTAGTGAAGGTAGCTGATGCGGTGCTGGTGCCCGTCTCAACTTCAACGTTTGATTTTGAAGCGACGGCTGATTTTCTGACTGAGCTGGCTGCGTTGAAGCCGGTGAAAGATGGCAAGCGTGCAGTCGCCATCGTCGGCTCCAAGGTTGATGGACGAACCGTAGCCGCCTCCGATCTCGATGATTTTTTATCGCCACTGTCGCTCGACGTGATTTCGCATGTTCGCGACTCACAGCTGTATGTTCATGCGGCGCGCGACGGTCTGTCAATATTCGATTTGCCGCGTTCGCGCGCTGAAGAAGCGTGGTCGGATTGGCCACCGATTTTTCACTGGTTGCAGCAACGCGTTACCGCCAAAGCTGGCGCGGCTCAACACGCGTCCACAGCGCATCGCTAGGACGGTACACTTCTCGCATGTTCACCATACTCGTAGCTAATCCCAAAGGCGGAGCCGGAAAATCCACGCTCAGCACCAATATCGCCGGGATGCTCGCCTCGACCAAGCAGCGCGTCGTCATCATGGATCTCGACAAGCAACAGTCGGCCACCAATTGGCTGTCGCGCCGCCCCGGCATGCTGCCGAAAATTATGTCGTGGAACGAACAAACCGACATGGAAGAGCTGCGTACGTTCGCGCCGCAGTGGATGGTGATCGACACGCACGCCCGCTTGCGTCGAGCGGATCGGACATATCTTTTGTCGCGTGCGAACTGCGTGCTGGTGCCGGTGAATCCTTCCGTGTTTGACATTGAGGCAACGGCGAAATTTTTGATCAAGCTTCACGCCGATCCGAATGTGCAATCGGGTAAAGTGGCGATTGGTCTGGTGGGCAGTCGCACCGACAGCCGCACGCGCATGGCGCAGGAACTGAACAGCTTTTTCAAGCGCAGTGGCTTGCCGGTCGTGATGTTTGTGCCAGACAGCGTCGTGTACCCGCAATGCGCGCGGGACGGAGTATCGATTTACGATTTGCCCGCATCGCGAACCGAGCATCAGATTGAGGCGTGGGTGCCGCTGGTGAACTGGATCAAAGGAAATTTGAACCGAGCGCGTGCAGCGGGGATTGCCGAAACTCCAGTGGAAGTGGCCGTGCAGCCTGGCGTTGTGCAGATCGCCTGATTACGGTTGATCGCACGGCCGGTTTGCGTTGGGCTGCTTTTACTGTCAAGGAAAGCAGCACGACTTTGAACTTTGTGGCGTCTCGTTGACGCCACTTGAATTCATTGCAAAACAAGTTTTCGTTGTTTTGCAATGAGTGTTTGCGTCGCTCTACAAAACTTCTGCCGCGTAATCCGCTAAACGAGATCGCTCGCCGCGCTGCAGCGTGACGTGTCCGCCGTGCGCCCAGCCTTTCAGCCGATCCACGACGTACGTCAGGCCTGATGAGCCCTCAGACAGATAGGGCGTGTCGATCTGCGCGATGTTGCCGAGGCAGACGACTTTTGTGCCGGGGCCTGCACGCGTGATGAGCGTTTTCATCTGCTTTGGCGTCAGGTTTTGCGCCTCGTCGATGATCAGGAGCTTGTTCAGGAACGTGCGACCGCGCATGAAATTCAGGCTCTTCACCTTGACGCGTGAACGGATCAAATCATTGCCAGCGGCGCGGCCCCATTCGCCCGCTTCTTTATCCGCGCCCATGAGCACTTCGAGGTTGTCCTCGAGCGCACCCATCCACGGTGTCATCTTTTCTTCTTCCGTACCCGGCAAGAAGCCGATGTCTTCGCCGACTGGCACGGTCACGCGGGTCATGATAATTTCGTTGTAAATCTTTTGATCGAGCGTCAATTGCAGTCCTGCCGCTAGCGTCAACAGCGTCTTGCCGGTGCCCGCCTGACCAATCAGCGTGACGAAATCGATGTCGGGATTCATCAGCAGATTGAGCGCGAAATTTTGCTCGCGATTGCGGGCGGTGATGCCCCACACGGAGTTTTTGTGATGACCAAAATCACGCAGTGTTTGCAGCGTGGCGACTTTGCCTTCAATCGCGATCACTCGCGCGTAAAACGGCGTGTCCACCTCGGTGTAGACGAACTCATTGACGAGCATCTTTGCGACCGCCGGGCCGCTGATTTTGTAGAAAGTTGAGCCGCCTTGCTGCCAGCTTTCAACACCCTTGCTGTGCTTCTCCCAGAAGTCCTTCGGCAGCTCCGACATGCCGGTGTAGAGGAGATCGGAATCCTCCAGCACTTTGTCGTTGTAATAGTCCTGTGCGTCGACGTTTAGCGCGCGCGCCTTGATGCGCATGTTGATGTCTTTGGATACGAGCGCAACGTGACGCTTCGGATCTTTTTTGCGCAGATGCAGGCAGACAGCGATGATTTCGTTATCAGCTTTTCCAGCGGCGAATGACGATGGCAGTTGTACGGACAGTGGCTCAGTTTGCAGAAACAAACGGCCCGTCGCTGCACCGCCAGAAGCGGTTGTCAGCGGAATGCCGTCGGCAATCTGGTCGTCGAAACCTTTCAGCAGTTCATCCAGAAATCGCGAGGCTTGACGGGCGTTACGGTTGACTTCAAATGTGCCTTTTTTGTTGTTATCCAGCTCTTCCAGCGTGCAGATCGGCAGAAAGATATCGTGTTCTTCAAATCGGTACAGTGACGTCGGATCGTGCATCATGACGTTGGTGTCGAGCACGAACAATTTAGTGGGCGCTGACTTGGTTTTTGCCGAGCGCGAATTAATGGACACGACACGCGATTTGGATTGCGTCATGAATTTCCTTATGAGCGAGGAGGAGCAGAGGAGGAAAGGGCGGAGTCGAGCCCGTAACGCGATAAAACGGTCACGAGGGCGCTCGCATAGGTGGGAGCGTTGGGGCGGAAAGCAACCTGCGTCGGACGCGGGCGCGGTGAAGAGAAATTACCAATTGCATGCGGCTGGTGCCAAGCCCCTAATGTAGCGATGTTTGTTGGCTACACAAGTTGGGTTTGTGACAGCGCGGCACGAGCGTCGAGAATCGTTGGGTTTTCGCTACAGGAAGATCAATAGCTTTTGATAGAAATGGCGTTTACACGGGGGCTAATCGTCAATTTCGTTAAAAGTCGACTATGGAATATAAAATGGGTATGCCTTTTACTGGTGGACAATACGGCTCGATTTATTAAAAAGCTGTTAGTCTTTTTCTAGCTTTTGATGCCGAATTTTGCTTGTGGTTTCAATGCCAACAGCATAAATTCGAACGATGATGAAACGAAACGCATTATTCTTCGCGACGGCGTTGGTGACGCTTACCAGCTTCACGCCTTCCGTTCACGGGCAAGCGCTGCCCACGGGGTTCTCCGATACGCTCGTTGCGGCCGTCAGCGGTCCTACAGCGACGGCGTTCACGCCGGATGGCCGAATCCTCATCACCAGCCAGTCTGGCGCACTGCGGGTGTACAAAAGTGGCGCAGTGCTGCCTACGCCTGCGCTCAGCTTCGATACCGGCACCACGACCGCGAATCCGAAGATCTGTGTGGTCAGCGAAGCGGGTTTGCTCGGCGTCGCCGTCGACCCGCAATTCGCCACCAACAAGTTTGTGTATCTGTACTACTCAGCGCGCAACGGCTCCGACTGTATGGCGCCCAACTACACCGCTGCTAATGCGGGCGACGGCACGCCAACCGGTACGTACTCAGCATTCAATCGTCGCGCCAATCGGGTGTCACGTTTCGTGTTGGGCACGGGGGCGAACGCAGACGTCATCGATCCCGCCAGCGAAGTCGTGTTGGTGGATCGCATGCCGGCGCGCGGTGGCAATCACAACGCGGGTGACGTGCACTTTGGCAAGGATGGCTATCTCTACATCAGCGTAGGCGACGGCGGAACCGACTACAACGGAACCAGCCCTGGCAGCGGTGGTGGTAACGACGCGTCGCGTGACAGTCACGTCCTGACTGGCAAGATTTTGCGCGTCACGCGCAACGGAGGCATCCCGCCGGACAATCCGTTTATTGGCGCGGCTAGCGGACGCTGTAATGTCACCGGCGCTACCAGCGTCGGCAATCATTGTCAGGAGACCTATGCGTGGGGCTTAAGAAATCCCTTTCGCTTCACCATGGACTCGAACGCGACAGCCACGCGCGCCTACCTCAACGACGTTGGCCAAGGCGCCCGCGAGGAGGTTGACGAATTGCAGGCTGGCGCTGATTACGGCTGGAATTGTCGCGAAGCCAACGGCGTAAACAGCACCTCCGGTCTGTGCAACCCGACCCCTACGGCGATGGTCGATCCTGTCTTTTCGTACGGGCGCACTAACGGGCAGGGCGTCGACGTCACCAATTGCACGTCCATCACTGGCGGAGCGTTCGTGCCCAATGGCGTTTGGCCCGCAGCGTACAACGGCAAGTACGTCATTGCCGACTATGTGTGTGGCGGCCTGTTTATGATTCCCACGACGGGTTTGCCCAGGGCACCTATTGCTACGGCCACCACTTTCCTCGGTCCGCCCGCCACCACCGGCGGCGCGACGTCGTTGCGATTCGCGCCCGATGGCAACACGCAAGCGCTTTACTACACCACCTACGGCAGTTCTGGCCAGTTACGAAAAATCAGCTTCACCAATACCGTTGATGTCACTTTCAACTCCGTGCCATCCGCTCTGCGCTTGAAGGTTAATGGCACGCTGCGCACGACACCGTTTTCTGTGACGACAGCGGTCGGCGCAGCGCTGTCTGTCACCGCACCCGATCAAAATCTCGGAAGCAGCGGTTATCGTTTCGGTAGCTGGTCGGATGCGGGAACACGCACTCACTCGTACACCGCCCCATCGAGCAACGCAACTTTGACTGCCACGTTAAGTGCGGGCGCGTTCGTGCCAAGCCTCGATATCGATAACGACGGAAATTTTGATGCGATCACTGACGGTGCGCTGTTGCTGCGCTACCTTTTGGGGATGCGTGATGCGGGTTTAACTACCGACGCACTCGGCACGAACGCCGAACGAAATGCCACGACGATTGCAAGCTACATAGCGGCTCTCGGTACTGCGCTCGACGTTGACGGCGACGCCAGTGTCAAAGCCACCACCGACGGCCTGCTGGCGTTGCGTTATCTGCTGAATTTGCGCGGCGCGGCGTTGATTAGCGGCGTCAAGGCGACGGCGGCTGATGCGGTGGCGATTGAAGGCAATCTGCAGTTGCTATTGCCTTAGAAACGCAATTTACCCTAAGGCTGTGGCACACAAAAACTCACTCCCTCGCCTTCCCAGCCCAGTGCAATGAACGCTTCGTAAACGCTGCGGTTCACGGTGAAGCGATGATTCGGATCGTCGGGGAACCGAGCATTGTCCCTGAACAAGCGATAAACCGGAGTCAGATTACTGGAGCACGAACCGCCGACGCCGGGGACGAAAGGCAAAAAAGCCCATGAGTCGACGCCCTCATCTACGGGCAGTCGGGGAGTCGACAGATTGGATGGATTGAGTGCAATGAGCGCCGCTTTTTCGTTGTCGAGCAGCGTATAAAAATGACTTCCGCGAGCGCCGTTTAAGGCGATTTGATCGAAGTAAAAGCGAGCGATCGCCTTGGTGCCTGCGACCTACGTGGCATAAACCGGAAAGCTCAAACCAGTTCGCTGGAAGCCCGCAATCCCGTCAAGCAACACCTTGTCTGAGTCACGCGAGGTGATGAAAAAATAATTTAGTGGGACATAGCGATATTCCACCATCGTCTTTGTGGTGGCGCCCAGGATGCCTTCGCCGTTCAACGTCACCGTGACTGCGGAATTACCGGCGTTGTGGCCAATGTTCAGCACACTATCAAACGTACCAACCGAGCCAGGCGCAAATCGAAAATCGATCCGACAGCTTGCACCCATGCCAATCGGCACTCCGACCGCACAACTTCCGCCAATTACTTGAAACGTTGCACCGACATCGGATAGCGACGTGATGACGAGCGGCGCTGTGCCTACACTAAAGACAGCGACGCTCTGACTGTCAGAAAACGAGTTAACCACGATGGCACCGAATGCGAGCGTGGTCGTTGACACCTGAATGCCGGGCACCTTCGCTGCGTCGCCCGTCCCGGACACGGCGACCGTGCTGGTCGCTCCGGAGGCGTTGTGACTAACCGTAATTGTGCCGTTACGATTGCCTAGGGCAGCGGGCGTGAATCCCACCGAAACGTTGCAACTACTGCCGACGGCGATCATGCCGCAACTGCTCGCCAGCGAGAACTCCGCGTTGTTGCTCGCCACGGACGAAACGATCAGCGATGCAGAGCCGGTATTGGTGATGGCAAACGATTGCGAAGTAGCGCTAGTGCCGAGCGAAGTTGATGCAAATGTCAGCGCTCCCGGCGCAATTTGGGCTGAAGGCGAGCCCGCGGCGGCCGTCGGGTTGCCGATGTAAGCAGCGAGATCAATGAACTGCTGAGTCGCTAACTTTCCTTTGAGAAACGCCATCTGCGTCACAGTGTTAACGGCGACACCAATGCCTCCGGGGTTGTCAGCCGCGTTGAGTATTTTGTTCTGGTTGATTAGAGGGTTCGGCGTGTGGCATGCACCGGCGCTGCAACTGAGCTGTCCAGCGACCTGCGGTGTCGTGTAGACGAGTTTGCCCGCATTGATGTCCTGGGCCTGACCTGTCGATGACAGGTTGCCAAGGAAAACTACGGCCAGCGCTTTAATAGCTACTGACCACAAACTTGACTGAGTTAGCTTCATTTGAACAGTCCGAGACAGAAAGAGTCCAGTCGCTTTGGGGGCCGGAATCCGACACAATGAAAGTCGTAACAGCCCTCAATCCTCATGTTTCTCGCCGGAAGATTTCGGCGATCACTAGCCCATGAAGCCCATATCGAAGCCACCTGGATGCGCCGCTGCGAGCGTCGGAAAAATGGGCTTAGGCCCCGTCGTCAAGTCGGCAACCTGAAAATTGGGTACGCCAGCCCCGAACCACTTAGCGATTGTTGCGACCACCGCATCGCTTGACGTGGTGGGCAAAAGCTCGCCGCGCGACAACGCGTGATTGAGTTTGTTTGGGCCAATACGATCCGGCCCGGAGTACGGCGATGGTGGCAGACCAACCCGCGGTACTGCCCCAGCATTACTATCGAGAGCCATGTACGTTGGGCTACCCCCAGGCACGGAGCTCACGTTGTGATTTTGTCCATAAATCTTGCCTCCCTTGACTGCACCGCCAAGCACAATCTGATGAGTACCCCAACCGTGATCGGTGCCGCCGGAGTTGGAGTCAAGCGTTCTTCCAAACTCGGACATGGTGAAGAGGGTGACGTGATCACGTGCAGTTTCGCCGGGCGCACCGCCGACCACCGCAATGTTGCCCATTGCAGTCCAGAAAGCGTTGATCGCCTTGCTGACTTTGGCGAAATTTGAGGTATTTGAGGGCCAAAACTCAGTGCCGTGGGTATCGAAGCCGCCGAAGCCGACGAAGAAAATTTGCCGCTTGACCGGAGTGGGATTGGGGGCACCTGGCCCTAACTGCGCACTTGCTCGAATCATCGCAGCGACCATGCGTAACTCCGCTGCGAGGCTGTTGTTCGCAACAACAGGAACGAACGGTGCAACGATTTCCTCGGTGGGCGGACTGTTGAGAAACGCCGCAGCGATGACGGTTTGTGTGTCGATGGACGGGCGCATCGTTTGACGCCACTGATCGCTGTAGATAGAGCTGGCCTCGCTGGTCGAGTTCATCCGCGATAGAAATGCGTCTTTGAGTGGTTTGGCTGCCGCGTTGTTGTAGTAGCCACTGCTCAACCCGATCGGGCCACCCGATATGCAGTAAGGCGACAAGGGATGCGGACTAGCGCCATCGTTATTGGTAATGAAGGAGCTGGACGTGTTGCAGGTCGTTACCCCGGGCGATGTCCAGATAGGATTGCTGGTCGCATTTTGCAAACGACCAAACCCGCCAGTGCCGACCTGATATGCAATGGCGCTAGGCGTTGGATTGATATCTGTCAGCATGAAGGTATTGCTACCGTCGACCGAAATTTGCGTTGGCACTTGCGCGCCCGCATTGAACAAAGCAATTGCGGGATGATTGGCAATGCGACCACCAATGCCGACCGAAGGATTCGCGATATCGGCAGTTCCGCTCAACCAGCTCTTTTGCTGGTCATCGTGCGAATATAGATTGAGTGGTGTCTTGGGACGTGACGCAGAGGGGCCGTACCACTGCGCGCGCGTGAGCGGCGCTACTAGTGGGCCAACGTTAGCAATCACTGCGAGCTTTCCGGTGTAGTAAAGGTCTTTCAGCTCGGTGTAATTCGGGTGCATGGCGAATTGGCGACCGTAAGTGTTGGTTGTCCATCCGCCCGCCGCGACGGCGAGTGACACACTATTGCCGGAAGTCGCAGGTAATGCGGTCGGGGCAAGTAATGCACGTGTAAAGGCCAGATTGCCGTTGTTTTGCGTCGGAGGATCGCCGCCAGGATTAGCCGCAGTGAAGTTAGACCGGTCATGTGCGTAGCGATCAAACTCCACAGTGGTGGCGGCCGACCCAGTTCCTGCCGCGTTGCCGTCTAGAAACGGAATTATGGTGTTGGCATTGTCCTGGCCGCCGTACAGAAACACGCAGACAATCGCTTTGTAGTCGATCCCGACTTGAGTCGGATCAATGCCTCCAGCAGCCTGCGCAACATGGCTGAGCGCTTCAAGCGTTGGCAAACCACCACCGATGGTAATGCTGGCAGCTGCCTTCAGAAAGTCGCGGCGTTGCTGAAAATTTTTGAAATTCATAATGGCGATCGCTTAGCGTTGGATCTGGAATTCTGGGAGATGCACGGCAAGCCACAGCGCACTTTTGACGCGGTCACGTTTACGCACCTGCCAGTTTGACACGAGTGTGTTGTACGCGCTGGTGGGGCCGGTAGCTGGCAAAACCGGAGTCGGCAGCCTCGGGAACGCGAGGTCGAGTTGCCCAGCCAGATAGTCCCTATTGATGCTACTCAGCGAGCCCGCGAACAGGACCAGATTGATGTAGTCGAAGATCGCATTGGCGTCGGTAGACGGCAGCGGGTACTGCGCTGACAACGCAAATAGCTCCGATAAATCGCCAAGCAGGCAGTGCTGCCGTGAAGCTGTTGTCGGGTTCGCGCTGCCTATCAGGTTCATGTCGCAGCCGTAGCGTCCAATGAGATTAGTGTTAAACGCATTGTTATTGCCGCTGTCATTGGCCGCAACCAGACTACCGAAATAGTTTTGTGTGGCGGCGATTGCAGTGGTGGTGGTAATTTCAAACTCGGGTGCAATCGCCAGTGCCGACGAAACCGGCCCCGGAGGCGAAAATTCTGGATGGAAATAATTGAATACCGTGGGGGATTGCAACGGACCCTGGCTGAGGCCAGAGTCCACGTCATCGAGGCCGTACCAAAGCTGGTAGCGACCGGACGCCGAAGCTGTATTGAACGCACGGAATATTCCAGTTAGGCGAAGAATCGGTTCCTTCAGTTTGCCGTAATTCATTGGCGGCGTCACGCCGGTCTGCATGGCTTCAGGGTCGAGTAGTACTGCGCTGATGACGGCTTGCATGTCACCGCGCACACCACCAGTGTTATTGAACGCCGCGGCGACTCGCGCTACGTACGCGGGCGTGGGTGTCGAAGTCACAAAAAAGCGAATGAGGCTTTTGCTAAGAAATGGGCCGACGTTCGGATGGCAGAAGACATTGTCGATGGCTTTGTTTATCGTGGCATACGCCTGAGTCTCATTCACCTTGGTGCGGCTGGCGACGCCAGACCCTGTGGTGTCGATTGGAGGAAGCAACTGATTTCCAGGCAAGGCCGCATTGACGCAAATCGCGCCCACCGGACCGCTTGGATCGGTGTAGGTTAGTAGCTGTTTTGACAGCGCACTGTGGCGCCCGGGAAACGGCACCATTTCTCGTTTCCAGCCGCCAATTTCGGGTGGAAAATTTGCGCCCAGATAGGGGTTGTCGGGCGTCCAGTTCCAGGAAGGGTGGGGATCGCCATAACCGTCAGTGCACGGACTGACAGCAATCAACTTGCAATACGGGTCGTCGTAGGAAAAGCCAGTGAACACTTTGGCAAATCCCTTCACGGTGCTCTCGTCGTACGTGGCAATGGGTTGCCCCGCGTTGAGCAATTTCTCACC
>JBBRGY010000024.1:0-14762 GCA_038223495.1 Burkholderiales bacterium
CGCATCGTCATGACGATTTTGATGGCGATCACTGTGCCAGCGATCTGGATGATGAGCTATGCCACTGAGTTTTGGCACTTCCTCGTCATTGGTCTTTTTGTAGGATTGGCCGGCGGTTCATTTTCTGTTGGCACGCCTTACGTCGCACGCTGGTTTCCGAAAGCCAAGCAGGGCTTTGCGATGGGTGTCTATGGTGCCGGGAACTCGGGGGCCGCAGTCAACAAATTTGTGGCGCCTGCGTTGGTCGTTGCGTTCGGTTGGGCCATGGTGCCGCAGGTTTATGCCGCCATCATGCTCGGAACGGTTGTCCTGTTCTGGTTTTTCAGTTACAGCGACCCTACCCATTTAGTGCCATCAAACACTAAATTTTCGGAACAACTCAAGGCGCTCAAGGACCCTAAAGTGTTGAAGTATTGCCAGTACTACAGCATCGTTTTCGGCGGATACGTCGCGATGTCACTCTGGATGGTTCAATATTACGTCGGTGAGTTTGGGCTCGACATTCGCGCCGCCGCACTCCTCGCTGCGTGCTTCTCGCTTCCAGGCGGGGTGTTGCGTGCGGTGGGCGGCTGGTTCTCGGACAAGTACGGCGCGCACAGCGTGACTTGGTGGGTGCTTTGGGTGAGCTGGATCTGCCTGTTCCTGCTCTCGTATCCGCAGACTGATTTCACTGTGGTGACCCTTAACGGTCCAAAAACGTTTCACCTTGGACTCAACGTTTATGTGTTCACGGGATTGATGTTTGTACTTGGTATTGCATGGGCTTTCGGCAAAGCGAGCGTCTTCAAGTACATCAGCGACGATTACCCAACCAACATTGGCGCAATCAGCGGCATCGTCGGTCTGGCAGGCGGGCTTGGCGGCTTCGTATTGCCGATCATGTTCGGGGTGCTGATGGACATCACTGGCATTCGTTCTAGCGCCTTCATGCTGATGTACGGCGTGGTCTGGGTATCGCTGATATGGATGTACTGGACGGAGGTGCGCCGCGTAGAAGTCATGGGAAAAAACGCACATTCCTTCAGCCTTAACGGCGAGTAAATCGCCACTCAAACGCGACTCAAAGAAAAGACAATGAATAATTTTCAAACACGTTCGCCAGATGGGGCTGGACGCGCAAGCGGTGCAGATATTGCGGATTGGCGGCCTGAGGATGAGCAATTCTGGGAATCGACAGGCAAAAAGATTGCCTATCGCAACCTCTGGATCTCGATTCCGGCGCTGCTATGCGGCTTCGCCGTATGGGGCATGTGGGCCATCATCACGGTGCAGATGCTCAATCTTGGTTTTCCTTTCACCCAGGCTGAGCTATTCACACTGACCGCCATTGCTGGTATCGCTGGTGCCACAATGCGGATCCCGGCATCCTTTTTGATCCGTCTGGCGGGTGGGCGCAACGTCATCTTCCTGACGACTGCAATGTTGCTAGCTCCGGCCATAGGCACAGGCATCGTGCTGCAACACAAGGATTGGCCGCTCTGGGCCTTCCAGTTGATGGCATTGTGGTGCGGCGTGGGTGGCGGTAACTTCGCGTCCTCGATGTCGAATATCAGCGGTTTCTTTCCGAAACGATTGCAGGGTACTGGTCTCGGGCTGAATGCAGGCCTCGGCAACTTCGGTGTGACCACGATGCAAATCGTCATACCGCTGGTCATGACGGCAGGCATCTTCGGTGCGTGGGGTGGCCCGCCCGCGATTTTGCTCAAGGAAAGCGGCTGGATCTTCGGCAAGATCGCCGCTGGTACGCCAACATGGATACAGAACTCCGGCTTTGCGTGGGTGCTCTCCTTGGTGCCTTTGTCGATCCTGTGCTGGTTCGGCATGAACAACCTGAAGACCATATCGCCCGGCACCGGCAATCCGCTCGTCGCGTTCTCGAAGATCACTTACCTGTACACGCTGGCGTTCATCCCATCAATTTTCATGCTCTGGCTGTACTTGCCTGCACCAACAGGTTTGGGGCTACTCAATGTATGGGTAGCGATTCCGCTGGACATCATGCTGATGCTCACGGTGATGAAGTTCGCTGCCTTCGGACCGATGAAGGAAGGCGTAGCCAAGCAGTTCGAGATATTCAAGAACAAGCACACTTGGTCGCTGACTATTTTGTACATCGTTACCTTTGGTTCGTTCATAGGCTTTTCGATGGCACTACCGCTGGCCATGAAGGTTATCTTCGACGTCATTCACGTGCCGGACGTGAACGGCGTCATGACGCACACTAAGGGCAACCCCAATGCGCTGCCGGTACTCGCCTATGCATGGATCGGACCTTTCGTTGGCGCGGCGACACGCCCGTTGGGCGGTTGGATATCCGATAAGTTCGGTGGTTCGATCGTCACGCAATGGGTATGCGTGGTGATGACGGTGGCAGCCGTGGCTGTGGGTTACGTGATGATGTTGGCCTATCACTCGGCCACACCTGAGCAATACTTTTTCCAATTTTTGGCGCTGTTCATGGTGCTCTTTGCCGCGACAGGTATCGGCAACGGTTCGACCTTCCGCAGCATCGGCTACATCTTTGATCGCCAGCAGGCAGGCCCAGTGTTGGGTTGGACCTCGGCAGTAGCTGCCTATGGTGCCTTTGCCGCGCCGGTTGTCATCGGCGAGCAAATCAAGGCCGGTACGCCACAGGCCGCTATGTACGGTTTCGCAGTGTTCTACGCCCTATGCTTGGTGCTGAACTGGTGGTTCTATTTGCGCAAGGATGCGTACATCAAAAACCCATGATTCCGGCTATGTTCTCTCACACCCATCAAGTAGCCCGCCGCTCAGGTCAACGATTACTAAGGAGCCTCAATTGAGCCATTTTCTCGATCGACTAACCCACTTTACACAACCCCGCGAAAGCTTTGCGGACGGGCATGGTGTGACCACCGGCGAAGATCGCACGTGGGAAGATGCATACCGCAACCGCTGGGCGCACGACAAGATCGTGCGCTCGACGCATGGTGTGAACTGCACGGGCTCCTGCTCGTGGAAAATCTACGTCAAGGGCGGTATCGTGACGTGGGAGACGCAGCAGACCGACTACCCACGTACTCGTTGGGATATGCCCAATCACGAGCCGCGAGGCTGCGCGCGCGGTGCGTCGTACTCCTGGTATTTGTACAGTGCCAATCGCGTGAAGTTTCCGATGGTGCGTGGACGGCTGCTGAAGTCGTGGCGTGCCGCGAGGCTTGCGAATGACCCCGTCGCGGCGTGGACGTCTATTGTCGAAAACGCAGCCACTCGCAGCGACTATCAGAAGGTGCGCGGGTTAGGCGGCTTCGTTCGTTCAAGTTGGGATGAGGTCAACGAGATCATCGCCGCTGCGAACGTGTACACCATCAAGAAATATGGCGCTGATCGCGTGGTCGGTTTTTCACCGATCCCTGCAATGTCGATGGTGAGCTATGCAGCAGGCTCGCGATATCTGAGTCTCATCGGCGGCGTGTGCCTGAGTTTCTACGACTGGTATTGCGATCTGCCGCCGTCCAGCCCGCAGGTCTGGGGTGAGCAGACCGACGTACCGGAATCGGCCGATTGGTACAACTCAACCTACATCATCGCCTGGGGTTCCAACGTGCCGCAGACGCGCACACCGGACGCGCACTTTTTCACCGAAGTTCGTTACAAAGGTGCAAAAACAGTTGCGGTGACACCTGACTACTCGGAAGTCGCGAAACTCGCGGATTTGTGGATGCACCCCAAGCAGGGCACCGATGCCGCGATGGCAATGGCGATGGGACACGTCATCCTCAAAGAGTTCTACATTGATAACCGCTCAACGTATTTCGACGACTACGCACGCCGATATACCGACCTCCCTATGTTGGTGATGCTCAAAGAGCACAAGCTGCCATCAGGCGATACCGTCATGGTGCCGGATCGCTATGTGCGCGCTTCCGACTTCAATGGCAAGTTAGGCCAAGCGAACAATCCCGAGTGGAAGACCGTAGCGTTCGATCAGGATAGCAAAATCGTGCTGCCGCATGGCGCTATCGGCTTCCGCTGGGGCCCCGATGGCCGCGCTGATCAGGGACAGTGGAATCTCGAATCAAAAGAGGCACGGCACGGTAGCGACGTCAAACTGCAATTGTCGGTGATGGAAAGTGACGAGACCACCGTCGAAAAAGCTCAGGTGGGTTTCCCATATTTTGGTGGTATTGAGCACAGCCACTTTCAGAACAATGCAGGAAGTGATGTCACCGTTCGGACGGTCCCCGTTCGCCGCATCATGCTCGGAAATGACGGCGAGAAGCGTGATGCATTGGTTGCAACCGTATTCGATCTTCAAGTTGCGAATTACGGTGTGGCACGCGGCCTCGCTGGGGAACACGCGGCCAAAGACTATAACGACGATCAACCGTATACCCCCGCTTGGCAGGAAAAAATCACCGGCGTGCCGCGCGATCAGGTGATCACCGTGGCCCGCGAATTTGCGCAAAATGCCGACAAAACGCACGGCAAGTCGATGGTCATCATCGGTGCTGCAATGAATCACTGGTATCACAGCGACATGAACTCTCGCGGCGTGATCAACATGCTCATGATGTGCGGCTGCATAGGTCAATCTGGCGGAGGCTGGGCGCATTACGTCGGTCAGGAAAAACTTCGTCCACAGACCGGTTGGCTGCCTCTGGCGTTTGCGCTCGACTGGATTCGTCCGCCGCGCCAGATGAACAGCACCAGCTTCTTCTACGCTCACACCGATCAGTGGCGCTACGAAAAATTGGGGATGGACGAAGTGCTCTCGCCGCTCGCTGACAAGAGCAAATACGGCGGCAGCATGATCGACTACAACGTACGTGCTGAGCGCATGGGCTGGCTACCGTCCGCGCCGCAAATGCAAACCAACCCGATGCAGTTGGTAAAGGACGCGCAGGCCGCAGGATTGGAACCAAAAGACTATGTAGTCAAAGGGCTTAAGGACGGCACCGTTGCAATGAGTTGCACAGACCCAGATCATCCGAATAACTGGCCGCGCAATATGTTTATCTGGCGCTCCAATTTGTTGGGTTCGTCGGGTAAGGGGCATGAATATTTCCTGAAGCACTTGCTGGGCACCAGCAACGGAGTGCAAGGCAAAGACCTGGGCAAAGAGGACGCAAAACCCTCTGAAGTTGTCTGGCACGACAAAGCACCCGAAGGAAAACTAGATCTGCTGGTAACGCTTGATTTCCGCATGAGCACAACTTGCTTGTATTCGGACATCGTGCTTCCAACCGCGACCTGGTACGAGAAGAACGATCTCAACACCAGCGATATGCATCCCTTCATCCATCCGCTTTCAACCGCGGTCGATCCCGCATGGCAGAGTCGCAGTGACTGGGAGATTTACAAGGGGTTTGCGAAAAAACTTAGCGAAGTCTGTGTTGGTCATCTGGGCGTAGAAAAAGAAGTAGTCCTGACACCACTCATGCACGATAGCCCGGGTGAGCTCGGCCAGCCCTTTGAGGTGACAGACTGGAAGCGCGGTGAATGCGATTTGATTCCAGGGAAAACAGCACCTCAAATTGCTGTCGTGGAGCGCGACTATCCTAATGTCTTCAAGCGCTTTACCGCCCTCGGCCCATTGATGAACAAAGTCGGTAATGGCGGCAAGGGCATCACATGGAATACGCAGACGGAGGTCAAACAACTCGGCGAACTCAACGGCCTGGTTCTTGACGAAGGCGTGACTAAAGGCATGCCAAAGATTGATACCGATATTGACGCTTGTGAGGTTGTTTTGCAACTGGCTCCTGAGACAAACGGTCATGTCGCTGTCAAGGCGTGGGAGGCACAGTCAAAGGCCACTGGTCGCGATCATGTACACCTGGCGCTACATCGCGAAGACGAAAAAATTCGCTTTCGCGACATTCAGGCTCAACCGCGAAAAATCATTAGCGCACCCACGTGGAGCGGCATTGAGAGCGAGACGGTAAGTTACAACGCGGGTTACACCAACGTGCATGAGTTGATCCCTTGGCGCACCTTCACTGGGCGTCAGCAGTTCTATCAGGACCACCCGTGGATGATCGCTTTTGGTGAAGGTTTCTGCAGCTATCGGCCACCCGTTGATCTGAAAACGACGGGTGGAATTCACAACCTGCGCAGCAACGGCAATCCAGAGATATTGCTCAACTTCATTACGCCACATCAGAAGTGGGGCATTCATAGTACGTACACCGACAATCTGATGATGCTCACGCTAAGTCGTGGTGGGCCGATCATCTGGTTGAGTGAAGAGGATGCTAAAAAGGCGAATGTCGTCGACAACGACTGGGTGGAACTATTCAATATCAATGGAGCCATCGCCGCGCGTGCAGTAGTCAGCCAACGCGTGAATCCGGGTATGGTGATGATGTATCACGCGCAGGAAAAAATCATCAACACACCGGGTGCCGAGATCACCGGTGTACGTGGCGGTATTCACAATTCAGTGACGCGTATCGTTTTGAAACCGACGCATATGATTGGTGGCTACGCGCAGCTTTCCTACGGGTTCAACTACTACGGTACTGTCGGCACCAACCGTGACGAGTTTGTAGTCGTCCGCAAAATGAACAAGATTGACTGGTTGGATACGCCGGTAGGTGAAGAACGCATCGCACTGGTACAAGCTCAGGGAGAAAACGCATGAAAGTCCGCGCACAAATCGGCATGGTGCTCAATCTCGATAAATGCATCGGCTGTCATACCTGCAGCGTGACCTGCAAAAACGTCTGGACGAGTCGGCCGGGCATGGAATACGCATGGTTCAACAACGTCGAAACCAAGCCCGGCATAGGCTATCCGAAGGAGTGGGAGAACCAGGACAAGTGGAACGGCGGATGGGTGCGAAAAGCCAATGGCAGTATCGAACCGCGACAAGGTGGCAAGTGGAAGCTGCTCATGAAGATTTTCGCCAATCCGAACTTGCCCGAGATTGATGACTATTACGAACCCTTTACGTTCGACTACGATCATCTGCAAAGTGCGCCTGAAATGAAGGCGAGCCCGACGGCACGGCCGCGCAGTCTCATCACAGGCAAACAGATGGACAAACTCGTCTGGGGCCCGAACTGGGAAGAACTGCTTGGCGGCGAATTCAGCAAACGAAGCGCAGACAAAAACTTCGACGGTTTCGAGGCGGCGCAAAAAGCGATGGTCGGCGAGTTCGAAAACACGTTCATGATGTATTTGCCGCGCTTGTGCGAGCACTGTCTCAACCCGGCGTGTGTGGCTAGCTGTCCGTCCGGCTCAATCTACAAGCGTGAAGAAGACGGGATCGTTCTTATCGACCAGGATAAGTGTCGTGGCTGGCGCATGTGCGTCAGCGGTTGCCCGTACAAAAAGATTTACTACAACTGGAAGAGTGGCAAAGCAGAAAAATGCATCTTCTGTTATCCACGCATTGAGGCGGGTCAGCCGACTGTGTGTTCGGAAACGTGCGTGGGTCGCATACGCTACCTCGGTGTGTTGCTGTACGACGCCGACCGCATTCAAGAGGCGGCGAGCGTTGAGCATGACCGCGATCTGTATCAGGCACAGCTCGACATCTTCCTCGATCCGAACGATCCGAAGGTGATTGCACAGGCTCGGCTTGACGGGGTTCCAGACAAGTGGATGGAGGCTGCACGCAAGAGTCCCGTCTACAAAATGGCAGTCGACTGGAAGGTGGCATTGCCGCTTCACCCTGAATACCGCACATTGCCGATGGTTTGGTATGTACCGCCACTTTCGCCGATCACTGCCGCCGCAAACGCAGGTCAGGTGAGCAGCAACGGGCAGATTCCAGACGTGAAGCAGTTGCGAATTCCGGTGAAGTACCTCGCCAACCTTTTAACTGCTGGCGACACCATGCCAGTGGAGCGCGCATTGGAGCGCATGCTGGCGATGCGGGCTTATCAGCGTGGCAAGCACGTCGACGGTCACACCAATCTCGAGGTGCTCAAACAGGTCGGTCTCACGCAGGCAGAGGTCGAGGACATGTATCACGTCATGGCGATTGCGAACTATGAAGATCGCTTTGTGATTCCTACGACCCATCGTGAGTACGCCGAGAACACGTTCAACGTTCGCGGCGGCTGTGGCTTCACGTTTGGCAATGGCTGTTCTGAAGGTACAAGTACGACGAGTCTCTTCGGCAGCGAGAAACGTCGCACCATTCCGATTAGAGCGGAGGTTTAGCAATGTTTTCGCCTAAACCACCGGTGATGGCGCTCACCTTACGTGTGCTGGCGCGACTCCTGAGCTACCCGGGTTCAGAGGTTCGCGAACACCTTTCGGATATGCGAGAGGTGCTAACCACCGAAGGGGCTCTGAGCCCCGCTCGGCTCGCCGAACTTGACGCTTTCATCACAAGTATTGAGCGTCAGTCCACAATCGATGCGGAGGCTGACTACGTTCAGCTGTTCGATAGCGGTCGCCGCACATCACTTCAGCTCTTTGAGCACGTGCACGGCGATTCAAGAGATCGCGGCCCGGCCATGATTGATCTCGCGCAGACCTACGAAAAGGCAGGGCTCTACCTCAGCGAAGGTGAGATGCCCGATCACTTGCCGGTTGCGCTCGAATACGCGTCTACACAGCCGGCGGCTGAGGCGCGTGCGTTTCTTGGTGAGACCTCACACATCCTGAATGTGATCTTTAACGCGCTCGAAAAGCGCAACAGTCGTTACGCCAGTGTACTCGGCGCTTTGCTTGATCTGGCGGGAGAGAAAGCACGTGCCGTCAACGTGCCCGACGAAGAGCCGATTGACGAGACCTGGGCTGAACCCGCCGCGTTTGACGGTTGTTCGTCGCAGGGTCAAGCCCGTCCAAATCAGCCACAAACGATACAGATTGTTCGTTCAACTCACGGTCAAGGAGTCGCGCTATGAATGGCGTCTATGGTTTTCTGTTTCAGGTGTACCCGTACGTGTGTTTCACAGTGTTTTTGTTGGGTAGCCTGCTTCGCTTTGATCGCGACCAATACACGTGGAAGAGTGATTCGTCGCAGATGTTGAGCCCTGGGTTGCTGCGTTGGGGCAGTAACCTGTTCCACTTCGGCGTCCTGTTCTTGTTCTTCGGCCACATGGTCGGTCTGTTTACGCCACACGCCGTATACGGAATTTTTATGACCGCAGGTAACAAGCAGATGCTGGCCGTGGTCGCTGGTGGTATCGCAGGCTCAATCTGTTTCGTTGGCTTGTCGATGCTAATTTACCGCCGCGTTTTTGACCCACGCATCCGCCTGACTAGCCACGCCACCGACATTGCGATCCTGGTAGTGCTCTGGGTGCAGTTGGTAGTCGGTTTGATCACGTTGCCGTTTTCCTGGCATCACGCGGATGGTAGCGTCATGCTCATTCTTGCCGACTGGGCACAACGCATTGTGACGCTACGACCCGTGGACGCCACCGTGCTAGCTGCGTTGCCTTGGCCATATCTGTTCCACATTGTGTTTGGCATGACGATCTTCCTGCTGTTCCCCTTCAGCAGATTGGTGCATGTGTGGAGTGGTTTCGCGTCTGTCATGTACCTGTTCCGCCCCTATCAGGTGGCACGCTCACGGCGATTAAATCTTCCTCCCGGCCACAACACACCACCGGCCCGCAACTGAGAACGTCTGAAGCATTAATGAATATCACCTGTTTTTCCGATTTACTCAGCGCGGCAAAGAGTCAACCTGAACCGCAGCGCCTGCTTTTTGTCTTTGCTGGGGCCGAATTGCCTTCGGCTGCAAACGCCGAGCAACGAGAGCAATTTGCCAACGGTGAAGGAGGCGAATTGGCGCCTTTGATGTGCGTCGACAAAGCGGTTGATGAGATCGAGCACTTCGATGCGTTGGTGGCGGAGGCGGCCGAGGCCGGTCCGCCTTGGGCTATCGTTTTTACGACCGCGTTGTCGGGTCGTGGCGGGAAGATGCCTACCCCGCTTGATGCCCAGGCACCGTTGCAGCAGATGGTCGATTCGATCAAAGCGGGTCGTCTCGATGGCATGTTGCCGTTCAACCGGCGTGGCGACCCGGTGAACCTTGCGTGATGCAAGATACAAATTTTCATTAAATTACTCGCGCAAGGAAAATGTCATGCAACAAGAAACAAGCGGTGGATGCGGATCGGGATCCGGGCAATGCGGATGCTCAGGCAAAGCAACGGTAGAGGCCGCGAAGCCAGTTGATTCATTGGCTACGCCGCCAAAGCAGATTGCACAAAAGTATGATTTCAGCGCTGCTGCGTCGGCCAGCCCAACTGTGGCGTCGACCGGGCACGGCGTACAGGCGAGTGTTAATGGCATCGCTCTGCACGCAGCGGGGGATCGCCCCGATGACAACACGCTTCGGCAGCGCGCCTATGGCGAATTGCTCCGGCAAGAAGCTGTAAGTGCCGGGCTGCTGCCAAAAGAGGACATTGCTACTGACGATGGCATTCAGAGCGAAGCCGCAACCCAGGCGATTGAAAAATTGCTTGAGTCGGTGCTGGTAGTCCCAGCGCCCGATGAAGCAACCAGCCGTCGTTTTTTCACGGCGAATCCTTCCCGTTTTCAAAGTGGTGAAGAGGTTTGGGCGCGACATATCCTGTTTGCTGTCACCCCCGGAATGGACGTCGTCCGGCTGCGCAATCGTGCGGAAGCCGCGCTTCTCGACGCACGCTGCCGCGACGACAAGGCCGTAGATCGTTTCGCGGCGCTGGCCAGAGAGCTCAGCAACTGCCCTAGCGCGACCGACGGCGGCGACCTTGGCTGGTTGACAACGAGCCAATGTGCGCCTGAGTTTGCACGTGAGGTTTTTGGCCGCACTGAAGTTGGTGTATTGCCGCGTCTGGTTCACAGCCGCTTCGGTTTGCACGTCGTGGAAGTTATTGAACGGAAACCTGGCGAAATGCCTGAATTTGAAGCGGTTCGCGGTGCGGTGGCGCAGGTTTTGCAACAGCAGACCTACGTTACGGCCTTGCGGCAGTACCTGCAGCTAATCGCTGGCGGCGCGCACATCGTGGGCGTGGAGCTTGATGCTTCAGATTCACCACTCGTGCAGTAGGCGAGGGCTAACGCGCGCCCGAATGCTTTTTGGGTAACCGCAGAACTGACTCATGAGTGATCAGCCAGACGAGTTGTTGCAGCGGTTGCGCCGCTTTCACGACGACTATTTCCCAGGCGTTGAAGATCAATTTCAAGCGTTGGTGAAGGACGGTCAGCATCCGACCATCCTGTTTATCGGGTGCTCGGATTCGCGTATCGTTCCTTATCTGCTGACCGGCACCGGACCGGGTGAGCTGTTCATTGTTCGCAATGTAGGTGCGTTCGTACCGCCATATGACGGCTCGGCCGGCTATCACGGAACTGCTGCAGCCATCGAATTTGCCGTATTAAATCTAGACGTTTCGCACATCATTGTCTGCGGACACACGCATTGTGGCGGCATTCGCGCACTCTATGAAGAGGTGCCAGCAGGGGCAAAAAATCTCGCTGCTTGGCTTGAACTGGGCCGCGAAGCCGCATTGCCGGTTCGCGTCACTGAGGAGGCGCTACGACGCACCGAGCAACGCGCAGTAGTTCTGCAACTTGACCGGTTGATGGACTATCCAATGGTTCGCGAGCGCGTTGAGGCCAAACGATTGGCGCTGCACGGCTGGCACTACGTCATTGAAGACGGCGAGGTTCATGTCTTCGATGTCAGGAGCGGATCGTTCGTGCCGTCCTCGAAGGCCGGTCACAGCGGAACTGGCCCGTACCCGCATCATGAAGAAGTGCTTGCGCCTGACAACGTTTAACAAGGCTACTGACAGCTATGTGCTCATCCATCCACGCCACCCCGATGCAAGAATCAATGCAGCGCGACATACCTTTTCCTCAGCTTCTAAATAGTGGAGGGAGCGCGCAGTGGTCGCAGCTCACAGCGCTTGCTGAGCACAGCGGTTTGCGTCCACTCATGCTGCATGGTCGTGCGTTGCTTCCAATCGTTCAGGGTGGCATGGGCGTTGGCGTCTCGGCCCACCGATTGGCGGGAACGGTTGCTTCGCTGGGTGCAATGGGAACGATTGCGTCAGTGGACTTGCGACATCATCACCCTGATTTGCTGGAGCAAACGGCAGCCCTGCCGATCGGCGCAGCGTCAAAACTCATTATTGATCGCGCGAATCTGGAAGCACTCGCGCGGGAAATTCATAGCGCGAGGGTCTTGTCGGAAGGTCGTGGCCTGCTCGCGGTTAACGTGATGCGTGCCGTGAGCGAATATGCCGCTTCAGTGCGCAAGGCGCTCGAATGCGGAATTGACGCCATCGTTGTCGGGGCGGGGCTGCCACTTGATTTGCCTGATCTGGCAAAAGAGTATCCTGGCGTGTGCTTGATCCCCATTCTTTCGGATGCGCGCGGCATTCAGCTAGTCGTCAAAAAGTGGGAACGTAAAGGGCGTTTGCCTGCTGCGATCATCATCGAACACCCGCGTTATGCAGGTGGGCATCTTGGTGCCACTCGTATTGCCGACGTGAACGATCCGCGCTTTGATTTCGAAAATGTCATCCCGGCTGCGAAGCAATTCTTGCGCGGAGCGGGTTTCGAGGGATCAGTGCCACTCATCGCTGCAGGCGGCATTCGTTCGTTCGCGGATGTATCTCGTTTGCAGTCGATGGGGGCCGCAGCCGTGCAATTGGGAACACCCTTTGCTGTCACCGAAGAATGCGACGCGCATCAGGCCTTCAAAGAAGTTCTGGCCAACGCCCGTGACGAGGACACCGTTGAGTTTTTGAGTGTTGCTGGTTTGCCTGCGCGGGCGGTCGCGACAACGTGGATGAAGAACTATCTGCGAGTAGAACCCGCACTGAAGGCCATCGCACACGCCAAGACTCGCTGTACGAAAAAATTTGATTGTCTGACCCAATGTGGACTGCGCGACGGCATCGCCGATTGGGGACAGTTTTGTATTGACAACCAGCTTGCCGCCGCGCTGCGCGGCGACGTGAAGAAAGGGCTTTTCTTTCGCGGTGCGGGTGCGCTTCCGTTCGGACAGGCGATCCGATCAGTGTATGCACTTATGGAGCGCATGATGACGCCTCTACCCTCAACGTCTGCTGTGGTTTTGTAGCCCGGTTCACACATGAAGACGATACCGATTCAACCTTTGTCCAACGGGGGTCGCCGTCCGGTAGCGTCACCAATCGCCGAGCTGCCAGGGTCGAAAGTGCGTTGGCAACTATCCACGCTCTTGCAGGCACCACATCGCCTCTCATTTGCCGCCGGGGTCACGATTCTTGCCGTCAGCTCACTGTGGTGGGCGCTACTTTTAAGTTTGAGTGCGATGGGTATTCCCGTGCATTGGGCTGTCCCGCGTCCTATTGCACACAGCGTGTTGATGGCATTTGGCTACATGCCGCTGTTCTTTATCGGTTTTCTGTTTACAGCAAGCCCTAAATGGCTTGGGCAGCCAGCGGTGGAGGCTCGGGTACTGCTGTGTCCAGTGGCGACGTATGTTCTTGCCTGGCTCGGATACATGGTCGCCGTGCATCTTGACGCTGACACGGCAGCGGTGTGTGTCGCCCTAGCCGCCGCCGCGTGGACGTCTGTCGTGGTCGCATTCGCGCGATTGGTTACTCGTAGCCGTGCGGTAGACCGGACACACGCAAAGCTGGTGTTAGTCGGTATATTGACCGGGGCTGTCGCGCTTTGGTGCCTTCCGCTCGCACTGGCTCTGGAGGCGTTTACGGTCGCTCGCATTGCCGTACTGGTGGGTATCTGGGGTTGCATGGCGATCGTATACGTCGCTGTTTCGCATCGCATGATTCCTTTCTTTACGGCCAACGTGGTGCCGATGCTCAACGCGTGGCGACCGATGTGGCTGCTTGGCGTGTTTGTTGGCGTCCTCGGTCTGGAACTTATTTTTTCGATTCTCGATCTGACCGTCTGGCCGCTCGGAGCAACTGTTCGCTTTGTGCAGATGTCGCTGGAACTAGCTTCGGCGACTGTGCTGCTGACAATGGCGGTGAAGTGGGGGCTCATGCAGAGTCTGCGAGCACGGTTGTTGGTCATGCTCCACGTCGGATTTGTATGGCTCGGACTTGCCGTTTTGTTGCAGGCTATCTCGCATGGTTTGATGTTCGCAACGGACGATGCGCTTTCGCTTGGACTTGCCCCCACTCACGCGCTCACGATGGGATTAATGGGAGCCACGTTATTCGCTATGGCCACGCGTGTCAGCGCGGGACATAGCGGTCGCCATCTGGTCGCTGACGACCTTATCTGGACACTGTTCTGGATACAGCAAATTGCAACGGTTTTGCGCATCGTTGCCGCAGCGTGGCCATCGTCGCCACCGTGGCTCACGCCGCTGGCCGCTTCCCTTTGGGCGTTGGCAAGCATATCGTGGGCACTTCGGTACGGGCTCTGGTACGGGCGTCCGCGCGAAGATGGAAAACCGGGCTAAAGGCCGCCCGAATGAGACCAAAAAGGCCAGTCAGGCATCGCGGTTTATTTGTGGACAACTTTTAAGTCCACGCGATGATCATCGAGTGACTCAATTTCACAGGATCGGAAATGACCGAATTACTACCCGCCGTTGAAACGACCAGCGCACTGGCAGCGCAAACAATCAGTGAAGAGGTATTGCTCGAGAAATACGCCAAAGGTGACGAGAGGGGCATTGCCGACGTCTACTCGCGCGTGGCTATGGCACTGGCAGAAGCGGAGCCAGCCGAGCATCGAGCGCATTGGGCGCAGCAGTTCCTGCATGCGCTAGAAAACGGATTCATTCCAGCGGGCCGAATTCAGTCTGCCGCAGGAACATCACTGTCGGCAACGTTGATCAATTGCTTCGTGCAACCAGTGGGTGATGCGATTACCCA
>JBBRGY010000025.1:0-14205 GCA_038223495.1 Burkholderiales bacterium
CCGTCGCTCACGGGTTACGGCAAGCTGCGCGGTCAGAGCGAACCGATCGTTAAATACACATGGACGCGAATCTGGAACAGTCATTCGTTCAATGCCTGCGCCAACATGCCACGTTTCGGTGATGCCGGGATTTTGACCGAAGCGCAGATTAAAGATGTGATGGCGCTGCTGCTGGATCCTGCTTCACCTGTTAATAATTGATTGATGGCTTTCCGTCACCTGATGCAAAAGCGCGTTCAGGTGAGGGACAGTGGCTCGGCCAAAGACGCTGGAATGTCCGTCCACCGTTCGCCCTAAGCGCCTCGACGAGAACTGGCGGATGGAAGCGTTCCAAACCTACGTACGCATTTTCGCTGCGTGGCGCTCACGAGATTCGGCGATGCAAAAGAAGCCCCTTGCCATCGGGAACCCCGAGTTGGATAAATTCGTCTCATGGTTCGACGCGCTCACCACTAACGGGCCGATGAACCCGATCCCCGCAGTCGCGACAAGGACAAGGAAAAGTAGTTATGCAACGACGTGAATTTTTGAATCTGCTGGCGATCGCTGCTGCTGCTGGCGCCGCGCTGGACAGCAAAGGCCTGCTGGCGGCCACGCCATCGGCCGTTAACAAGTTCTACGACTTGCCTAGTTTTGGCAACGTTCACTTTTTGCACATGACCGATTGTCATGCGCAGTTAAAACCCATTTACTTCCGCGAACCGCGCGTGAATCTGGGTTTTGGATCGGCGCTCAATCAGCCACCGCATTTGGTGGGCGAGCATTTGCTCAAGGCGTTCAACATTCGCCGCGGTGGCCGCGACGCGCATGCCTTCAGCTTTGTCGAATTTGAGGCGGGCGCAAAGGCTTATGGCAAAGTCGGCGGATTTGCGCATATGACTACGTTGGTCAAGCAGCTCAAGGCATCGCGGCCAGGCGCGTTGTTGCTTGATGGCGGCGACACATGGCAGGGTTCGGCAACGGCCTTATGGACAGACGGCCAGGACATGGTGGACGCCTGTCTTGCGCTGGGCGTGGACGTGATGACGGGGCACTGGGAGTTCACGCTGGGCGCGAAACGCGTACAGGAAATCGTGGAGAAAGACTTCAAAGGCAAAGTTGACTTCCTCGCGCAAAACATCAAAACGACGGATTTTGAAGACCTCGTTTTCAAGCCGTACACGATGAAAGAAATGAACGGTGTGCCAGTCGCGATCATCGGGCAGGCATTCCCGTATACGCCGATTGCAAATCCGCGCTACTTCACGCCCGAATGGACTTTCGGCATTCGCGAAGAGGACATGCAAAAGACAGTTGACGAGGCGCGCGCCAAGGGTGCAAAAGTCGTGGTTCTGCTCTCGCACAACGGCATGGACGTCGATCTGAAGCTGGCGTCACGTGTGCGTGGCATCGACGCAATTCTGGGTGGGCATACGCATGATGGCGTGCCCAACGCGATACCGGTGAAGAACCCCGGTGGAACGACGCTGGTGACGAACGCTGGATCAAACAGCAAGTTTCTCGGCGTGTTGGACTTCGATGTGAAAGAAGGCGCAGTCAAAGACTTCCGATACAAGCTGCTGCCCATCTTTTCGAATCTCATCCCGGCCGATCCGGCGATGAACGCCTTGATCACGAAAATTCGCGCGCCGTTTGAAGCCGATCTGGGCGAACGGCTCGCGACGACGGACGCGATGCTCTATCGACGAGGCAATTTCAATGGCAGTTTCGATCAGCTCATTCTTGATGCGTTGATGGAGTCCAAGAACACTGAAATCGCGTTTTCGCCGGGCTTCCGCTGGGGTACCACGCTGCTATCGGGCGAGGTCATCACGCGTGAACATCTGATGGATCAAACGGCGATCTCCTACCCTTACGTCACGGTCAACGACATGACCGGCGAGACGATCAAGACGGTCCTCGAGGACGTCGCGGACAACCTGTTCAACCCTGATCCGTACTATCAGCAGGGTGGTGACATGGTGCGCGTGGGCGGTCTGCAATACACCATTGATCCGCTCGCAGCGCAGGGCCGCCGCATTACCGACATGCGCCTGAAAGGACAGTTGATCGAGGCGTCAAAAACCTACAAAGTCGCCGGTTGGGCTCCCGTCAGCGAGGCTGCTCGCGACGCAGCCGTTGCCAACAAAACCGAGGCTATTTGGCATGTTGTGGAATCGTGGCTCAAATCGAAAAAGCGGGTCACCACAAGAAAACTCAATACACCACGCATTTTGAATACCGCCGGTAATAAAGGCATGGTTTAGCTATGCATGGACATTTCAAGGGCATCAACTTTTGGCCATAACCTTTGTTCCATTGGGGCTAAGGCCCGTAATGGCGTAAAGTTGACTATTGGCAATTTGGCCGCCTAGCCCCTGTGCAGCGGTCATCACATGGAAAAGATGTAATCATGAATCGTCGTACTTTTGCTCAAGCCATCGCGCTAACGATGACGGCACCCATGCTCGCCTACGATGCGAGTGCTGCTGCGATTGGCGACGTTGTAAACATACCCGCCACCACGCTGATTGACGGTACGGTACTTGCGCCCGACCATTGGCGCGGCAAAGTACTCGTCATCGAACGGTTCGCCACATGGTGTCCGTTTTGCAAAGTGCAAAACCCCAAGCTTGATGCGCTCTTGCGAGCGAACAAAGCAAAAGGTCTCGAAGTGTTGGCGCTGTCTGTCGACAAGAACGCCGCAGAGGTCCCGAAATACATGAAGGCGCGTGCCTATACATTCAACGCCGCGATGATGACGCCAGAATGGCAGCGCGCGCTCGGCGATATTAAAGGCCTGCCAGTGATTTGGGTGATTGGTCGTGATGGCAAGCTTAAGCAGGTCGAGGCGGGCGAACTTCTCGATGAAGATGTCACGGAACTCGCGCGCTGGTTATAATTAAAGGCTACGCTTCTCAAGCTGTTCACAAAGCCGGGGTGGCGGAATTGGTAGACGCAGTGGATTCAAAATCCACCGTTGGTGACATCGTGCGGGTTCGAGTCCCGCCCTCGGTACCAATCGCAAAGCGATTGGGTCAAATGTGAACAGCCTCAAGCGCAAGCCGCCTGCCGGTGGGTAAGCAAAACCAACAAGGCGGATGCCCAGTTGGGTCGAATGTGAGCACTTCTTCTTGCCAACCACCGATCAGTTGATGCCCACCAAAATCCTGCTGGACGCGAGATCACTTCAAATCTGAAGGAGCGGTACTTCCGCATGTCGCCAGTGTTTGCGCACGGCAAATATGCCGCATGCGAATGGTTTGATTTGTAAAACTAACGTTCGCCCCGCTCGGCTCAATGGCCGCCGAAACTGAGGCGAAATTCAGCTTTTGGGCTACCCCATCTTCTTTACGTAAGCACTGCACCAGCCGCTCGAACTAACTTGCTTGCCGGGATACAGTGGGCATGGTCCGGATGCGCTGCCAGCTGCGCCCTGATACAGATTGCAGTTTCCGCATTTCGTGCCATCCACGTGCTGCGAGTACTTCGTTTTGTCGACTTTGGTTGAGTCAGCCGAATAACCCAGTGAAACCGCAGTGGGATCGTCGGCGGCAACCATAGATAACGAACTGGTATCGGGCGCAGGGGTGGCCGCAGGCGGGGCGGCTGCAACAGGTGGCGCGGCGGGCGCTGGAGCAGGAGCGGGGGGCGGTGCAACCTCGGCGGCGGCCTTCGGCTTCTCCGAACAGGCGGCGAGTAGACCAACGCCGACGAAGGGGATGATCTTTATGAAACTGCGACGAGTTTTGATAGCCATGTTGTGCACTCCAGTGTTGATTGAATAGGGGCGGGACGAGCGAAATATTAGCCTGCTGTAATCGTATTAACAATGCACGCGGCAATACGATTCGTAAGCAAATGCTTACGGTTTGACATTTGGCGTGACCGTCTCAACGCGATGCCCCAACGCGGGCGACCACAGCGCCTCGACTGAGCGTGGTGCGATCAGAAAGAGGTGCTCCAGAACAGCTAACGTCAGCAGTGTGGCTACTAGCACCATGCCAGTGGTTGCGTACGGCGATAGATTCGCCTGCCCCACCGCCACCCAAATGGTCACAGCACATGTGGCAGCCATCGCAACGCTCACAGTGAAAAATTTCCCAATCGAGTTGCGTTGACGAAAGTAGGTGCCGAGATAGGCCATGTGCGGCGGCAGAAAATGTGAGTAAGTGTTGCGCACGCCGAAGAAGAGATTTAACTTCGCTGAGAGCCGCATGATCCACAGCACGAGGTAGGTATAGCCCCCGACATGATTGACCGCCCCCCAGGTGAAGGCCAGTAGCAGCGCGCCGCCGCCGAGCAGCGCGAGTTCGTGATAGATGACCGCACGGGTGGCAAGCGTAAAGCGTTGCCGCTCTGAAGCGTTGGGCGGGCAACTTTGTCGTGATGGACCTGCGATGCCACCCATGAGGAAGAGCATTTCTTGCCAACCCCAAATCAAAAGCGTGAAGCCAAACGCCGCGTAGGCGCTACCAACGCTCGCGCTGCGACTTGCCACCATGAGGCCAATTAAGCTGCAAGTCGCAATGAGTGTTGCAGCTGCCAAGCTCCAGAAGTAGGTTCGTTTGGGCAATCCGTCAAGGTAGAAAATAACACCGGTAAGGAACCACCAGAGTAGTGCAGCGCAGGCTACAGCAGCAATTATTTCCATACGTTTTTACTGTGAATACGGGTGTCGTCGAAAACGCGTGTCGTTGGGAATACACGTTCGATGATTTCATTGGCGATGCGATCAAGCGCCAAGATCATGGCGTCGTTTTGTCGCTTTTAGTTGCGACTTCTTGTTTGCTCAACAATTTTGCAAAAACCTCTGCATTCGTCGAACCAAACGATGCCAGATCAATTTCATGGTCGGTTACGTTGTCGCGCAGCACGAGGCGAGCGTCGGCTAGCGCCACGATTGAAAATGGTTTGTCGGCACCAATGCTCGAGCGTTTGCGTTCGCGCACCAGACTGCGCACCGCGCCGCGCATAAAGCCGTTTGTTTCTGGGGCGACGCGCTCGATTACTGCATTGGTCGCAGCATCGCGGACTTCAATACCACCGTCGAGTTGATCTTCAAATCGAACGTCCCTGGTTGCAATGACTGCAACTTTCGATCCCGCGATGGTGGTCGGCAGATCCACGCCTCGTTCGGGTTTCAAAAACACATAAGCCAGGGTGCCCAAGAGCACTACCGCGATTGCAATCATCGGAACTGACATCGAGGACGCTTGCTGAGCGGGAGTGGAAGTTGTTTGCATCAGAAAGCTCGGCTTTGAAATACTAAATTGCAATGACTAAGAGGCGTTTGCCAAACCGCCCGCAGGCGCTGCCGACGATGGATTCGTAACGGTGTCAACGTTTGTACGCTCACTCGCCTTCATCGCAGGTTGTGCTGCCAGAGTAGCTTTGGTTAAAAGCGTAGCGACGCGCTCCACGTTAGCGATCGAGCGCAACATGGGCTGAGTATGCCGAAGCTGCCACGGGCGCGCATGTGGCCAGAGATGCAAATAGGCGATGTTGAATTCGCTTTGTAGCGAGAGCGGAATGTCGCCCGTGCCATCGCTGTTAACTTTCAGTCCGGCAGCTGTCAGTGTTTTCAGTGGCAGATTGAACGTGACGCTGAGCACGATCCCTATCCGCATAACGATACGGCGGTCCGTTAGCGTGTAGACGGCTGATCGGGAAGCAAGGTAGGCGAGCAGCCACACCAGCCCAAGCCCAATCAGCGCGAGAACAAAGAGCGGTGCCACGGAGCGTAGCGCTTCAATGTAGGTGGCGCCATCGGCAATGGCGAATACACCACGTAGTATGAGCAGTAATGCGAAATAGCCGGCTAAAGCACGTATATGAAACGCGTTACGTGCGAAGGACGACACGTCCGGCGAGCCTTGCCAAATGATGTTTTCCCCCGCAGGTAGTGCAGCGGGCAAGCCGTGCACTGCCTCAAACTCATGCTCGGGCGCCTCGTAAATCATGCCAAAGGTTCCTGACGTGAAGGATGTGCGTAGAGATTGCCGCCGCCGTAATAGGCCATAACCTTTTCTTCTTCCAGCAGCGTAATCGAATCGGCATGTTTGGTGCGCGGTACATTCACGAAATGTTGGCCGTAAATCGAGTTCACAGTGACGCGACCGTTGCTGATTCGTGCGACAGTCATCGGCAATAAAACACGAGCAGGGCCGTCCGCAGCTTTCACCTCGAGCTCGATATAGCGCAGGATGTATTCAGATCGATCTACCCACACGTCTTTCACAACACCGCCGACTTCACCGTCCGCGCCAAACACTGGCATGCCACGTGGATCTGGGTCGGCAGTTTCCAGATGGTAGTCAGTCGCGACGCTCAATGGAACAATCTTCGGGTGACCATCAAACGTCATGTCGGGCACATCGGGGCGCATTGCGTAGGAGCCTGGGCCTACGCCAGCGAGCATTGCATCACCGTGCGGATCCATCGGCGTACCAAGCGATCGACCGACAGCAGAGGCGTTGAGCGGAGGCTCGACACTGTTGACAGGCGGAGCACTTCGCGTTGTGCCGTCGCGCAGAAGATAAGTCTTCGCTGGCGGAACTGCGGGCCACCCTTGCACTATCTTGCGACTTGGACCGTCATGCTCGAGTGGGTAGCCCTCTCGTTTATTTTCGCGATGCAGGTAATAAATCAAGCCTGCAAAAAATACCCAGAACAGGTAGAGCATCACCTGTGCAATATCAATGTATGAACCGAGTGCGCCTTTCATAGCGTGTACCTCCTTGTGGTGTAAGTGATCAGGTGAATCATGCAGTGGACTACTTTGGAAAGTCAGCCAAACCGAAATTGGCTGGAGTAGGGTTGTTTGCCTTGACGCGTCGAACCAACGGGCCGAGCACGACGAGTGTCAGGAAAATGAGGCCGATTTCTATGTGGTAAACGACGCTATAACTCGTCGCGGGCGCACTCATGGCGTCGCCAAGTACGCCGATATGCGACAGGTAGGCCACGCCGTCGCGGAGCACTCCGCCCATAGCAATGGCGAGGCCGGTACCGGTCGCTTGAACCGCACCCCACGCACCCAATATGAGTCCCGCCTCAGCTTTGTTGTCCATACTCATTGCAGCAGTGAGTGTTCCGATTGCAAAGAAGCCACCGCCCAGACCGACGAGCATCGCGCCAAGTCGAAACACCAATGATGATTGCAGTGGATCGGAGAAAATAATCAACGAAAAGGCTGCGACGCCCGTCATTAATCCGAATGCACAAAGACGGAAGGGATCGATTCCTTTGCGAAGCAGCTTTGCTGCCCACATAAAGCTCGCCAGAGCGCCTGCTGCGGTGAAGGCGGTCAACAGCGTCGTGGCGCTCACAGACAGCCCTAGAACCTCTGCGCCATAGGGCTCGAGAATAATATCTTGCATATTGAATGCGGCACTACCCAAGAAGACCGCTAGCAAAAAGCGACGCGTTTTACCGTGCCCAGAAAATGCCGCCCATGATGCCTTGAAGCTGGCGCGCGGCGCTTTATTTGTGCGCTGTGCGGCTGCGCGTTCAGGTTGTCGTGCCTCTTGCTTCCAGAGCGCTGTGGCGTTGAGCAGGAACGTCAACAGGCCCGCACCCTGCACCACTTGGATCAAACGCAGAGGCGTGAATGTTTGCAGCAAATAGCCGAAGGCCAAACTACCGAGAATGATGCCGACTAACAGCATGACGTACATCATTGCAACCACGCGTGGACGGGTATCCTCCGTTGCCAAATCAGTTGCCAATGCGAGGCCTGCCGTCTGCGTGACTTGCATGCCAATACCCACCAACAGGAACGCAAGCGCTCCGCCGACCTGACCAATCCACATCGGCGATTGATGGTCACCCGACAACAGCAACAGCGCAAACGGCATGATTGCAAAGCCAGAGAATTGCACCATTGTGCCGAGCCATAAGTAGGGCACGCGGCGCCAACCAAACGCCGAGCGGTGCGTGTCAGAGCGAAAGCCAACGAGCGCTCGGAACGGCGCAAACAACAACGGTATGCCGATCATCGCCGCCACCAACGTCGCCGACACCTTTAACTCGACGATCATTACGCGGTTTAATGTGCCAACCAAAAGCCCGGTTGCCATGCCGACGGTGACCTGAAATAGCGACAGACGAAACAACCGCTTTAGCGGCAAATCTTTCGTCGCCGCGTCGGCGAATGGCAGAAAGTTTGGACCCAGTTTACGCCACTGCTGGAGCATCTTTTCCTGCGCACGCGCGATGTTCATGGTGCCACCAACTCCATTGCGTGAGATTTATAAAAACCGCTGCTGACCCGTTGGCTGCGCTCTACTTTCCCACCGGAAAACGATTCGAAGGAGGTTAACTTTCGACCTAAATCGAATGGCGAAGTCGGCACGATTGAGGGCGAGCGATCTCCGCGTGGGAACCACTGACCGATCTTCAGCATCGTATTCAGTACCGGGTTTCCTGGCGCTATGGTGAACGCGATTGAGCGTGAAGTGCGCTCCGCCAGTTTGGCCAACGCTTTCGCCGCATCGTCGGTTTGATAATGAATGACAGAGTCCATGCAGACGATATGGTCGAAGTGCCCGAGCCTCACATCAAGCATGTCACCCGAATGCCAATCGACACTGCCTTTTAAATCTTTGGGCATGCGCTCTGCGGCCAGATTAACTAGCGTCGGCGACAAATCAATCGCCACGACATGGGCGCCGCGTCGCGCGGCTTCCACCGCTAGCGCACCAGTGCCGCAACCGGCATCAAGCACCCGACGACCGCTCAAGTCCTCGGGTAACCATGAAAGCAAAGTCGCACGCATCGTGTCGCGCCCAGCGCGCACCGTTGCGCGCACGCGCCCTACGGGCGCTGTCGATGTCAAACGCGCCCATGCATCAACGGCTGTGCGATCAAAATAAGTCTCAATCTCGCCGCGCCGCGTTTGATAGCGGGCGTCGTTTGAGCGCTCGAGTGCCATGGTGCTGCTTTGACCCATCAATCGAACCCCAATAAGTCAAAGATGTCACGATCTTTCATTGGCATCGCCGATAGCGGTTCGGTGCCAGCCCAAAGTTTTGCTGCCAACCGCATGTACTCGGCTTGCACCGCAGCGAGTTCGGGCGAATCCTCCATCTCGAACAGCGTTGCCTTTTTCAAGCGACTGCGGCGAATCACATCAAGATCGGGGAACAGCGCCATCGTCTTCAAGCCGATCGCGTTGTTGAACTTGTCAATCTGGTCCGTCGCCGCGCTGCGATTGGCGATGACGCCACCGAGACGCACGTTGTAATTTTTTGATTTGGCCTGAATTGCAGCGACGATACGATTCATCGCAAAGATCGAGTCGAAGTCATTTGCGGTCACGATGAGCGCGCGGTCGGCGTGTTGAAGTGGGGCGGCAAAGCCGCCACATACCACGTCGCCCAGCACGTCGAAAATCACCACATCGGTGTCTTCCAGCAGATGGTGTTCCTTGAGCAGTTTGACTGTCTGACCTACGACATATCCACCGCAACCGGTGCCCGCTGGTGGGCCGCCTGCTTCGACACACATCACACCGTTGTAGCCCTCGTAAACGAAGTCTTCTACGCGCAATTCTTCGGAATGAAAGTCCACTGATTCCAGAACGTCAATCACAGTTGGCATCAGTTTTTTGGTGAGCGTAAATGTTGAATCGTGTTTTGGGTCACAGCCAATTTGCAGCACGCGCTTGCCGAGTTTGCTGAAGGCGACGGAGAGATTTGATGAGGTGGTGCTTTTGCCGATGCCGCCTTTTCCATACACGGCAAATACTTTGGCGTTGCCAATTTTCAGGTTAGGATCAAGCTGAACTTGCAAGCTGCCTTCGCCATCGGGGCGCCCGGGCGCTGGGCCTCGTTTGATGGAGGAAATAGGGATAGCGACATCACTCATGCGGCAACTTTCAGTGGAACAATTTGTGCAGAAGGCGTAACAAAAACACCTTCAATGCGATCTTCAATCTCTTGACTCGCCTCGCGGAGCGCGGCTAGAACCGTCTCATCGGGCGACCAGTAATTTCTACGCTGAGCCTCTAGCAGCCGATTGGCAACCTTGGCAGACGCGGTCGGGTTGAGCGCGGCCAAACGCTCGCGCATTTCGGGGTCGAGCATGAAAGTCTCGGTGAGTTTTTGATAGACCCAGGGATCAACCTGCCCGGTCGTGGCCGACCAGCCGAGCGTATTGGTAACGCTCACTTCAATCTGGCGTACGCCCTCATAGCCGTGCTTGAGCATCCCCTCGTACCATTTGGGGTTCAGCATGCGGGTACGCGTTTCGAGCGAGACTTGCTCGTTCAATGTGCGCACAACACCGCCGCCGCTGCTGTCGCGTGTCTGGTCGCCGATGTACACCGGAGCGACAACTGCGTCAGGGCCTTTGGCACGTTTGATGGCGCGACTGATACCACCGAGCGTGTCGAAATAGGTGTCAACCGTGGTGACGCCGAGTTCGACGGAGTCGAGGTTTTGATAGGCCAGATCAACCTTGGCGAGCACGCTTTGCAGAAGCTTTGTGTGTTGCACGGGGCGACCACTGCGACCGTAGGCGAAGCCTTTGCGGCGGCTGTAGGTCTCGGCCAATTCGTCGCCGCCTTCCCAGCGCGAATTGTCAACAAGACTGTTGATGTTCGAGCCGTACGCCCCCTCGGCGTTGCCAAACACGCGCAGCGATGCCGTCTCCAAGTCACCGCCGTGCTCAGCTTGATAGGCGAGCGCATGTTTGCGAATAAAGTTTTGATCTAGCGGCTCGTCAGCACTTGCGGCCATAAAAGCGGCTTCGGCGAGCATTTTGATTTGCAACGGCATCAAGTCGCGGAAGATGCCGGATAGCGTGATGATCACGTCCACCCGTGGGCGGGCCAGCTCGGACAGCGGCGTTAACTGCGCACCTGCCAACCGACCGTACGCATCAAAGCGCGGTGCGACACCCATCAGCGCCATCGCCTGCGCAATCGGTCCACCTTCAGACTTCAGGTTGTCGGTGCCCCACAGCACAATCGCGATGGATTCGGGATAGGCATTGCCATCATCCATGTGTTTTTGCAGTAAACGAGCGGCTTGACGTGCGCCGTCTTTACAAGCAAAGGCACTGGGGATGCGGTACGGGTCGAAGCCGTGCAGATTGCGTCCTGTCGGCAAAATCGCGGGTGTGCGCAACAAATCTCCACCTGGCGCTGGACGCAAAAACTTACCATCGAGCGCGTGCAGAATGCCGTCTATCTCATGATCTTCTGCCATGAGCTTGTCGGCAGCGCTCAGTTCGGCCAGCAGAGGTAACGACGCAACGGTCATACCGCTAGTTGACTTCGTCAAGGCGTTCTCGGGCGAATCCCCGTCCACCAGCGCCTCGACAACCGCACGATCCGGGAACGCGCCGTGCGAGGCTTCCGCCATCGATAGCAGTAGGTCAATTCGCTCGACTTTGTTCGGCGCTTGCCCCACCACGTGCAGCCCGTGAGGGATTAAGGTGTATTCAAGCTCAAGTAGTTTCTCGGTGAGTTTAACGACCTCGGCATTCGCTTGCTGACCCCATTCAGGGGCGGGCACGGCCAGCTCAAGCTCGGCCGCCATCGACTGAATCATCGCGGCGAGTTCAACCTGCTCATGACCGTCGTCATCGCTCAAGCTGCGGTAGCGATCCAGCGCATCCTTAAGGTCAATCAAACCTTTGTACAAATCGGCTCTTGCCACCGGAGGCGTGAGATAACTAATCAACGTCGCAGCCGCGCGGCGCTTGGCAATCGTGCCTTCCGACGGGTTGTTGGAGGCGTACAAATACAAGTTTGGCAGATCGCCAATCAGGCGGTCAGGCCAGCAGGTAGCGGACAGTCCGCTTTGCTTGCCGGGCATGAATTCCAGCGCGCCGTGCGTACCGAAATGCAGCACCGCATTAGCACCAAAATCCTCACGCAACCAGCGATAGAACGCCGAGAACGCGTGGGTGGGTGCGAAGCCTTTTTCAAACAGCAACCGCATTGGGTCGCCCTCGTAGCCGAATGCGGGCTGAATGCCAACAAACACGTTGCCGAACTGCGCGCCAAGCACGAAGATTGAGCTGCCATCGCTCTGCTGCTTGCCGGGGGCTGGGCCCCATTGAGCTTCGATCTCTTTCAAATATTTTTCGCGACGAACATGATCCTGCGCGGGGATGCGCGTGTGAACGTTCGCCTGAGCGCCAAATTTTTCGGCGTTGCCGTGAATGACGGCATTCCTGAGCACGTCGACGTCAGCGGGCACCTCTAACGTGTAGCCCTCGCGCTTCATCGCCGTCATTGTGTTGAATAGCGACTCAAACACCGATAGGAAAGCCGCAGTGCCCGTGTTTCCCGCGTTCGGCGGAAAGTTAAATACGATGGCTGCAATCTTTCTACTGGCGCGCTCCGAGCGGCGCAGATCAACCAACTTGCCCACGCGAGCGGCTAGCGTATCGGCCCGCTCAACGCAGCTGTGCATATCGTGCAGATCAACCGTGTTTTTGAACGTGCAGCCGCGCGAGCAGCCCGTGCAGGAGACCTCGGTGCCGCTGCCGCGACCACCAAAAACTATCGGCCCAGCCGCGCCATCGAGCTCAGGAATTGCCACCATGATGGTGGACTCTACTGGTAGCAATCCGCGCTGTGAGCCGCCCCATTGATCTAGCGTCTGGAACTCCACCGGGTGCGCGGCCAAATAAGGCACGTCGAGTTTCGACAGAACAGTTTCGGCTGCTTTGGAGTCGTTGTAGGCTGGGCCACCGACCAGTGAGAATCCGGTGAGCGACACCAACGCATCAATCACCGGGCGACCGTCTTTCATGAAGAACGCATCAATCGCGGGCCGCGCATCGAGGCCAGTCGCGAAAGCCGGGATCACCCGCAAACCGCGCGCTTCCATGGCGGTAATCACGCCGTCGTAATGATCGGCATTACCCGCCAATACGTACGAGCGCATCAAGAGCAAGCCAACCGTGCCGCGTTTTCCGCTGGTGGCGACCGACGGCAGTGCGGACGCGGTCTCCGACATCGCCGGCGTCATGCGCGGGTGATATAGGCCGACTTCAGGATACTCAACCGGTTCGCCCACTTTGGTCAATCCGCGAAGCCCTCTGCGGGGGCCATCGGCGTAGCGGTCTACCAGTGCGTGAACCAGATTGGCAATGTTTTGCTCCGACCCAGCCAGCCAATACTGCATGGTCAAAAAATAGGCCCGCACATCTTGTGCAGTGCCCGGAACAAAGCGCAGTAAGCGTGGCAAACGGCGCAGCATCTTCATTTGCTGCGCACCCTTAGATGCGCTCGGGGCCTCCTGTGCGCCTTCTTTTTTGTCGCCTTTGAGACGCTTGAGCATCGCCATGATGCCTGTGGCGGGCTTGTCCATCTGGAACTTGCCGATGCGCGTTAGCTTCATCACCTCGGTGGAAGACATGCAGCTCACCATCGCATCACAGTGGTCGCGTCGTGCGCTTAGCGTAGGTAGGATCGGCTGAAAGTGATCCTCCATAAAGAGCATCGAGTTAATGATGATGTCGCCACTGGCGATGTCTGCTTGGCAACGGGCCAGCTTATCGGCATTGCCGGCCCATTCGGATGCCGCATGAATGGTCAGGCTGAGTCCCGGCATCGTCTCTCTCAGACGCGCCTCGGCACGCGCACCGGCACTCACCATGTGTGAGTCCATCGTGACCAATACGACACTGATCGGCGTTTTTGCCACAGGTGCCACGGTAGCGCTGGCAGGCTTAGCGGGCAAAATACGCTTTAGCGTCATACAGGGTCTCCAAGGTAATCAAGTCAATGGAATGTTCTGCAGCGTAGCGCTCGGTGTTGCGCCGTGCTTTCCCTCGAACAAAAAATGGAATTTTTGCCAGTTCACGTTCGGCGACTGCGTCCCAAGAGGCGGGGCCGACCACTTTTAAGGTGGGCTGAACCACTGCAATTTCGGCAGGTTGCACGGATTGCGCTGCCGCCGCAATAGCGATGTCCGCTTCGACCGCTGCCGCGTGTGCCATAGCGACTTCGGAGCTTGCCAACGGCGCAGGCGTTGCGTGACCCAGGTGCGACGGCCCCGACTCACCGTGAAATTCAAAGTCGCCACGGAACATGCCGAGCAGATGCTCTTCAAGTCCCATCATCAACGGATGTACCCAGGTGTCGAACAGTACGTTCGCGCCCTCGAAGCCCATTTGTGGTGAATATCGGGCGGGATAATCCTGAATGTGAACGGGTGCAGAAATCACAGCGCAGGGCACGCCCAGGCGCTTGGCAATATGGCG
>JBBRGY010000026.1:0-14130 GCA_038223495.1 Burkholderiales bacterium
CAATGAAGCAAGCGTAGGTGCCATCAAGAATCGAAAGATTAGCCGTCTCGCCAGAGGCTTCCATGAGCTTGCGCAAATAAGCATGACTTTCACCGACAAAATCGCGATTGGAAATGAAGGCGCACCCAACACGATACGTCTTCAAGCCCACGTACCAAAGCCCCGAATCTTTAGCTTGCGTCACGAACCCCATATCGGCCAACGTGTTGAGCAGTCGATGCGCCGTGGAGGGTGGCAAATCGGCGCGGCTGGAAATTTCGGTCAGCGTAATACCGCCTTCGGATTCCGCCAACTTTTCCAAAAGCGTCAATCCGCGCGTCAGGCTTTGCACGCCGCCGCTGCCGCTCGCGCCGGCGACGTCGATTTTGCCGCGTCGTTTGACCGCAAGGCTGGGGTGGGTGGAGTCGGAAAGGGAAGGGTTGGCAACGCGTGGCGGCATGGGGTTAATCGTTGCAGAAAGTGGGGAATGCAGTTTATCCAATCGTGCGCTGGACTGGAACCATATTGCGCTAGGTGGAACTGACGGTCGCATGCTGGTTTTCACTGGTATATCGCCGCCCGACGATAATCCACGGCGTTGGTCGGCGCTGCCGACTGTTTTTTTTGGAGTAAGCGACGTGCTTAATCGTTACCTGGTGATTGCGTTGGCGCTGCTGATGGGGGCCACAAGCCTGACCGTTTCAGCGCAAAATAGAAAGCGGATTGAACGCGCAGCCGACCTGCCGCGCTTTTCATATCCTGTAAGTGGAAATCTCGAAAAGCTGGTGCGTGACGACGTCGCGTTCGGCAAGCTTGCCGTCGACGTGCGCCGCGATATTGAATCGGTGCTCGCAAATTACGACATCGCCGACAAGGCATCCGAGCGTCAGTTGCTGGGCGTTTTAACGCAGCTCGACTATCTCGAAGGCAACTACGACGCAGCGCTCAAGCGCACCGCGCAGATTCGCGCCCTGCAGGACAAACCGGCAGACAAATTGCTTTTCGGCATGCAAATGCGTGCAATGGTGGAGGCGCGGCTTTCGGGGCAGACGGCGGCTGATGCGTTTCGAAAATCCATCGCCGAGAAAATGGCGGCCGACCTGAAATCGATGCCCTACGCCGTCATTTCAAATGACGTTAAGAGTAGCAAAGGTCGGGCAGAAACTGCGGGAGAGACTGTGATTCTCGGCGGCGTCCGTGAAGTGTTGCAACCGACCGTTGACAAGACGGGCGTACTCGGCTCTGAGCAGGTGCCGCGCCTCATTGGTGCTCGATACGGCTTGCTTGTGCAATTGCCGCTCAAGACGACGTTAATTGATATCTACACGACGTACTTAAACGCCAACAAAGTTGAGAAGAAGGACATTTGGGCCGCACGGAATGTTGATTTACCGTCAGGACGCGGCTACGCGCCCGTGCCTGTCGCCGTTTGGGATAGCGGTGTCGATTCTGCGTTGTTCCGCAACCAGATGTTGCTGGATGCGAGCGGAAAACCGGCGTTGATCGCCTTCGATAAATTTGCGAATCCGGCGAATGGTGAACTGTTCCCCATTCCAGCACAACTGCAGAGCAAACTGCCGCAAATGAAATCCCGCAGCAAGGGCTTGTCCGACCTGCAATCGAACATTGATAGTCCTGAGGCGAGCGAAATCAAGCAGTACTTGTCGAATCTCAATGCCAACGAATACAAGAGCGCGATCGAAGAAATCTCGCTGACCGGCAACTACGAGCACGGAACGCACGTAGCGGGCATCACAATGGCCGGCAATCCGTACGCTCGCCTCGCTATCGCCAGGATCTCTTTCAACGAAAAGTTGTTGCCCGAACCTTGTCCGAGCCGAGAGCAGAGTGCAAAGGACGCGAGCGCCACGGTCGCCTACATCGATTTTCTGAAGAAGAACCACGTTCGTGTGGTCAACATGAGCTGGGGCGGCACCGTGCTTGATGTGGAGAGCGCGCTTGAGGAATGCGGTACTGGTAAAACGCGCGAAGAGCGCAAAGCGCTAGCGCGCGAGCTTTTCGACATCGAAAAAAATTCGCTGACTAAAGCGTTTGCCAGCGCGCCGGACATCCTGTTTGTCACCGCGTCGGGGAACAGCAATCAGGACTCGACGTTCGCCGAGGCGATTCCGGCGGGCATCGTATTGCCCAATCTGATCACGGTCGGGGCGGTTGATCTCGCCGGTGACGAAGCATCGTTCACTAGCTACGGACCCACCGTCGCGGTTCACGCTAACGGCTATCAGGTCGAGAGCTTCATTCCCGGCGGCGATCGCGTGGCGTTATCTGGCACTTCGATGGCTTCCCCACAGGTCGCCAATTTGGCCGCGAAAATGTTGGCTGTCAATCCGAAGCTCACGCCGGTCCAGCTAATAGCAATCATCCGCGACACTGCCGACAAAACGGCGGATGGCCGACGCATGCTGATGAATCCGGCCAAGGCCGTGGCTGTGGCCGCGAAGATCTAAGACGGGTTGAGTGGATCTTGAGCCAGCAAGGGGCATTGAGCTTTTTGCTGGTTCTTGATGACGCCAAATTCGCGAATGCGGACGCGTCCGAAACTCAAGGCGGAACTTTGCTGAGGAAACGGTAGGAGTTATTGAGCCTTGGCTGGCTCATATTTGACCCAATCGCGCTCATGGCGCGATTGGTGCCGGAGAGATGAATCGAACACCCGACCTTCTCATTACGAATGAGCTGCTCTACCAACTGAGCTACACCGGCACTTGCATGACGACTAAGCAGAAATTGCATCTGCTCATCACACTTTCTAAACAGTTTGCACTGTCTAGCCCATAATTATGCCATGGCTAAAAATTTCTTTCATTCTTTGTTGTCGTCATGAAACTCGCTCGAATCATGGGCTTTCATGCCGTTACTGCGAGGTTGCAGCGACGACCAGAAACGGTGGTCGAATTATTCGTGTGGGAAGCACGGCGTGACGAGCGTATCAGCGAGTTGCACGCATTGGCTGCGACGCTAGATATTGAGGTTCAAACCGTAGACGCCGGACGATTGACCGCGATGGCGCAGTCGGATCAGCATCAGGGGGTGGTGGCGTTGGTCGAGGTGCTGGCGGATGGCTCGGCCGGGGCGGACTTCGATACGGTGCTGGCAGCAAGCCTTAAAAAGTCAACGCCACCACTCTTCCTGTTGCTCGACCAGATTCAGGATCCACACAATCTGGGGGCCTGCATACGCAGCGCAGACGCGTTTGGCGCGGACGCGGTGATCATTCCAAAGCATGGTTCTGCCCCGCTGTCTGCCGTAGCGCTGAAAGCGGCCAGCGGAGCGACCGAGACGACGCCGATTTGTCAGGTCAGCAATTTGGTGCAGTGCATCGAAACTTTGCAAGCCGCCGGTGTGTGGGTGCTCGGTGCCGAAATGGAAACCGAAGCGACCCTTTTCAACACGAAGCTCACCGGACCGCTCGCTTGGGTACTGGGCAACGAGGGCAAGGGGTTGCGTCGGCTCACGCGTGAGCGCTGCGATGCGCTGGTGGCGATCCCCATGGTGGGCGCCGTCGAGAGCCTGAACGTGTCGGTGGCGACCGCCGTTTGCTTGTATGCAACGCAGGCGGCGCGAGCGAAGGTTTAGCGGTTCGCGCTGTGTTCCGTACATAGTGATGTGGGCACCGACGGCCACATCAACCGGGGTACTATTAGCACTTCCTGATAGACCCTCGCCCCCATGCTCGCGTTCGTACTACGAAGACTATTTCAGGCCGCTCTCGTCATGCTGGTGGTCGCATTTATTGCGTTCTCGCTGTTCAATTATGTGGGCGATCCGGTCAACATGATGTTGGGTCAGGACGCGACTCCCGAACAAAAGGTTGAGCTGCGCGAAAGTCTGGGGCTCGACAAACCTATTTACGTGCAATTTGGTGCTTTCGTGGGAAATGCATTGCAAGGCGAGTTTGGGCTTTCGCTGCGTCAGGCGCGCCCGGTGTCTACACTGATTAAAGAGCGGTTGCCCGCGACGTTGGAGCTTGCATTTTGTGCGGCGATTTTGGCGTTGGTCGGCGGTGTCGTTTTAGGCGTGTACACCGCGCTACGACGCAATGGTGTTTTCGCGCAATTTCTGCTTACGATGTCACTCATTGGTGTGAGTCTGCCAACCTTTCTAATCGGTATTTTGCTCATTCTCGTTTTCGCGGTGACGCTGCAAATTTTGCCTTCGTATTCACGTGGCGATGTCACCCAAATCGGCTGGTGGAGCACTGGTCTTTTGACGTGGAGCGGCATCAAGGCGCTGGTGCTTCCGTCGGTCACGCTTTCATTGGGCACGATGACGCTGATCATGCGGCTGGTGAGGAGCGAAATGCTCGAAGTTTTACGCACTGACTACATCAAATTTGCACGCGCTCGTGGCCTGACCAACCATGCCGTTCACTTCGGTCATGCTCTTAAAAATACTCTGGTTCCAGTGCTGACGATAATGGGCCTGCAACTGGGCACCATCATCGCATTTGCCATCGTCACCGAGACGGTATTTCAGTGGCCTGGCATGGGGTTTCTGTTCATTCAATCGGTGCAATTTGCTGACATCCCGGTGATGGCGACCTATCTTGTGCTGATTTCATTTGTCTTCGTCAGCATCAACCTGATCGTCGATCTCCTTTACTACGTCGTGGACCCACGGTTGCGCATTGAGCAAACGTCACCGGCCCACTAATTTTCTTTTGCCAATTTTCTCCGGAATGAAGATGTACAACCCAAGCAAAGTCTCCGAAGCAATCCGCGAGTTTCACGGTGATCTCACTGCGATTCGCCGCGATATTCACAACAATCCAGAGCATGCATACAAAGAGACGCGGACTGCGGCGCTGGTCGCAGAGCGGCTCACGGCGTACGGCGTTGACGAGGTGCACACCGGCGTTGGTCGCACAGGTGTCGTTGGCGTGATTCGTGGCAGCCGTCCGGGGACGAGGAACATTGGCTTGCGCGCCGACATGGATTGCCTCGCGATGACCGAGGAAACGCGGCTGCCGTATGCTTCAAAAAACAAAGGTTACATGCACGCCTGCGGCCACGATGGCCACACAACGATGCTCTTGGGGGCCGCACGCTACCTCGCCAAAACTCGCAATTTCTCGGGCACTGTTTACGCCGTGTTCCAGCCGGCCGAAGAGGGCGAAGCGGGCGCCAAGGCGATGATGGACGATGGTTTGTTTGAACGCTTCCCTATTCATGCTTTTTACGGCCTGCACAATGCGCCGTGGGTACCACTCGGATCGATGGCTGTGAGAAACGGTGCCATGATGGCCGCAGCCGATCGCATGGAAATCATCATTGAAGGTAAAGGCGGGCACGGCGGCATGCCGCAGTTTGTTTCTGATCCAGTATTGGCGGCTGGGCATGTGATCACCGCCATTCAATCCATCGCGTCGCGCAACGCCGATCCGGCTGATTCCGTTGTCGTCTCCGTCTGCGCGATGGAAGCTGGTGTCATGAACACGTACAACGTGATTCCTCGCGAAGTGAAGCTTATTGGTACCGTACGCACGTATCGCAAAGAAGCGCAAAAGATGGTAATTGACAAGTTAAAGCTTATCGTCGAGCACACCTGTGCGGCGTTCGGTTCGACGGGAAGAGTCAATTACATTGAGGGCTATCCGGCCACCATCAATCACAAGCGCGAAGCGGAGCTGTCCGCCGAAGTTGGTCGCGGTGTTTTTGGTCCAGACAATGTGATCACTGAAATTTTCCCCAACACGGGCGGCGAGGACTTCGCGTTCTTTCTGCAGGCGGTTCCTGGCGCGTACATCTGGGTCGGGCAAGGTCGCGACGGTGGCTTCCCAATCCATCATACTTGCTATGACTTTGATGACCGCATCATCCCGAATGGTGCTGGATTGCTAGCGGCGATTGCGGAGAAGGAACTGGAATGAAGCTCAACGATCTCCCCGATTCATTTGTTAGTGACCTAGTCGCCATTCGTCGCGACATTCACGCCAATCCCGAGCTCGGCTACCTCGAAACTCGAACCTCTGCGCTAGTCGCGGAGCGCCTACGTTCCTATGGGGTGGATGAAGTTCACACCGGTATCGCCAAAACGGGGCTGGTCGGCGTGATCAAGGGCAAGCGAAGCGGCGGCACGATTGGCTTGCGCGCTGATATGGATGCGCTTCCGATGCAGGAGAAAAATACTTTTTTCCACGCATCAAAGGTCGCAAAAGTGATGCACGCGTGCGGGCACGATGGGCACACAACGGTGCTGCTCGGCGCTGCTCGCTATCTGGCTGAAACTCGAAACTTTGCCGGCACGGTTCACCTTATTTTTCAACCCGCAGAAGAAGGCGGCGCGGGCGGGGAGTTGATGGTCAAAGAAGGATTATTTGATCGGTTCGATTGTGAACGAGTCTTTGCCTTTCATAATCGGCCTGATCTCGCGCTCGGTAAATGGGGCACGCGCGCTGGGCCATTCATGGCTGCTGCCGATGGATTTACGATCGAGGTCACGGGCAGCGGCGGGCATGCGGCCCGACCTCACCTGGTCTGCGATCCAATGAGTGTTGCCGCAAATATCATTCTTGCGGCGCAGACCATCGTGTCTCGCAACGTGAGCCCTATGGAAACTGCTGTGGTCGGCATTAGCGCGATCGAAGGCGGCAATCTGCCTGCATTTAGCGTGGTGCCAGATTCGGTGAAGATGACTGGCACCGTACGCACGTTCGACGCGGCAACGCGCGACTTGATTGAGGCACGCCTTGGCGAGCTCGTGACTGGCATTGCCGCTGCCCATCGCGCGAAAGGGGTGCTCAAGTACAACCGACTGTATCCGTCCGTGGTTAATACCGCTCCCGAAGTGGAATTCGCACGTCAAACTGCCGCTGAGATCTGGGGGGTGGAGAACGTCGACAGCAACTACACGCGCTCAATGGGCGGTGAGGATTTTTCGTTCATGCTGCAAAAGCGCCCCGGTTGTTACTCGGTGATCGGCCAAGGCCAGCCTGACGGTATTGTGCCGCTTCACAATACCGGGTACGACTTTTGCGATGACATCATTCCGAACGGTGTGCGTTATTTCTCGCGCCTTGTGGAGCGCGGTTTGCCCTTGTGATTTGATTGGTTCCGAATACAAGGGAGGCACTGCTTGCCTTGCGATTTCTTCGGCGTGAGTCGCATTTCTTGCGCCGCGCGGACAACTACGGCGGCGGGCAGTGCCCGCCCTACGACGACAAATGCGCAGGTGAATTTTGGAAGCAATGAACCGTTTTTTTGATAGCGATATCTGGTGGAGCTTTAAGCGATCACCAGCGACAATGATTGCTGCCGTTTTGGCCGTGCTGTTCATCCTCGGCGCGGTGCTCGCGCCGCTGATCGCGCCGCACAACCCGTACGACCTCGCGCAAATATCGCTGCTGGATGCCAATCTGCCGCCGATGTGGAACGCCAACGGCAACCCCGACTTTCCGCTGGGCACCGATCAGCAGGGACGTGATATTTTGTCGACCATCATGTACGGCAGCCGAATTTCGCTTTTGGTGGCTTTATGCGCAGTCGCAATGTCGATTGTGATGGGCGTAGGGCTCGGCTTGCTCGCGGGATATGTCGGTGGTCGTGTCGACAGCATCATCATGCGAATCGCGGACATTCAGCTCACGTTTCCTGCCATTCTGGTGGCGCTATTGATCAGCGGCATCGGTCGCCAGTTTGTGCCGCGCGAAATGCAGGATTCGTTGGCTTTGTATGTAATCATATTTTCGATTGGGTTGACCGGTTGGGTGCAATATGCGCGCACGGTGCGCGGCTCGACGCTCGTTGAAAAGAGCAAAGAATATGTACAGGCAGCGCGCGTCATTGGCGTGTCGAAGATAGCCATCATGTTTCGCCACGTGCTGCCAAATGTCCTTGGCCCGGTGCTGGTGATTGCGACCTTGAACATCGCTAACGCCATCATTGCTGAGGCTACGTTGTCGTTTCTCGGTGTAGGCATGCCGCCCACGCAGCCATCACTAGGCACTTTGATTAGCGAGGGACAAAACTACCTGTTCTCCGGCGAGTGGTGGATCACCGTGTTCCCGGGGATCGCGTTGATCGTCATGGTGGTGTCGGTGAATGTGGTCGGAGATTGGCTCCGCGACGCGTTAAATCCGAAACTCCAATAGCTTTTTTTTGGGAGAGTGCGATGAAAAAACTTCTCGTGCGCGTGATGTTCGCCACTGCCTCAGTCGTGGTTTTAACGGGCTGCGCGCATCAATGGGAAACGGTGCTCGACGGGCGTCTCTACACACGCACACACCTGCATCGATACCCGGTCACCATTGTGTCGGTGGATGGCGAATACAGCACCATCACGCCGCGCCGCATTGACGCGGGTGTTCACGAATTGGTGATAGACGCAGCGCCGACGATCGCCAGTTATCTGCCAGATCGCAAAGTGTTCACTTTCAAGGCGGAGAAGTGCGTTCGCTATTGGCTCGCAGCGCAGCGCACGAGCGATTATTCACGTGATGTCGAATTGGTGATTGACCACGCCGAAGCGGTGCCGGGCTGTCAGCCCACCAGCGGTGCGCCAGCGCAGCCGGTGATTGTGCCGTCTGACACATCGTTGATCGAGCCGCCACGCGCGATTCCGATGCCGAAGCGTAATTAGTCACGTTGCAGCACGTAAAACCGCACCTCACCTTTCACACAGACCGCCCATGTCCAGACCCCTGCTAGAAGTAAAAAATTTACGTATCGAATTTCCGAACCGGCGCGGTCTATTAACAGCGGTGGACGACGTATCTTTTTCGATTGCTCCCGGCGAAGTGCTTGGCGTAGTGGGCGAATCTGGCGCTGGCAAATCGTTGACCGGCGCGGCGATCATCGGTTTGCTGGAGCCGCCGGGACGCATCGCTGGTGGCGAAATTTTGCTGGATGGCCAGCGCATCGACAATCTTCCGTACGAGGCCATGCGAAAAATTCGTGGCCGTCAAATTGGCGCGATTTTTCAGGATCCTTTGACCTCTCTGAATCCGCTGTACACGGTTGGTCGACAGCTGGTGGAAACGATCACGACGCATCTTGATTTAAGTGATTCGGCGGCAAAAGATCGTGCAGTGAAATTGCTGGAAGAGGTGGGTATTCCAGCCGCTCGGGAGCGTATCAATCATTATCCGCACCAGTTTTCGGGCGGCATGCGACAGCGTGTTGTGATCGCGCTCGCTTTGGCTGCCGAGCCGAAAGTCATCATCGCTGATGAGCCGACGACCGCGCTCGACGTGTCGATTCAGGCGCAAATTATCACCTTGCTGAAAGGCCTCTGTCGTGACCACGGCACGGCCGTGATGCTGGTCACGCACGACATGGGCGTCATCGCCGAAACTGCCGATCGTGTGGCCGTGATGTACGCGGGCCGCATCGTCGAAATCGGCCCGGTCGCGGACGTTATTCACAAGCCACAGCATCCCTACACCATTGGTTTGATGGGATCGATTCCTGAGTTTGAATCGGATCGCGAGCGACTGATTCAGATCGACGGCGCGATGCCGCGACTAGACGGGATTCCGAAAGGCTGCGCGTTCAATCCGCGTTGCACTCAAGTATTTGACATGTGCAAAACCTCCCGCCCTGAATTGATGGCGGCATCTGCTTCACGCGCCGCCTGCTGGCTGCATGAGCCGCGACTTGTGCGTCCCCAATCGAGCATTGCGTAATGGCAACACCTTTCATCCAACTAAAAAACGTCAGCAAAACTTTCGACGTTTCTGCACCGTGGCTTAACCGCGTGATTGAGCGCAAACCGCAGACTTTTTTGCACGCAGTGAGTGATTTAAGTTTTGACATTCAGCGCGGTGAAACACTGGCGCTAGTCGGCGAATCTGGTTGCGGCAAATCAACCGTCGCGAAGCTCATCGTTGGCCTGTACGCCTCATCTACTGGCAGCGTGACCATCGATGGTCAGGACATGAAAATCGCGCTGACGTCGAACAACGATGCGGCTCGCGCGCTGCGGCGCAAAGTGCAGATGATTTTTCAGGATCCATACGCAAGCTTAAATCCGCGCTGGCGCGTCGCTGACATCGTCGCTGAACCGATCCGCACGCATAAGCTCATTGCCAACGGCGCGGCGCTCGACAAACGCGTCGCTGAGTTGCTTGGTTTCGTCAAGCTCACAGCAAAAGATGGCGAAAAATATCCGCACCAATTCTCCGGCGGACAACGTCAACGCATCTCGATTGCGCGCGCGTTAGCCAGCAATCCAGAGTTCCTGATTTGTGATGAACCGACGTCCGCGCTTGACGTATCGGTGCAGGCTCAAGTGTTGAATCTGATGAAAGATTTGCAGCGCGAAATGGGGCTGACGTACCTTTTCATCTCGCACAATCTACAGGTCGTGCATCACATCGCAGACCGTGTCGGCGTGATGTATCTCGGCCGTCTGGTCGAGATTGGTGACAAGAAAGAAGTGTTCGGCGCGCCGCAACATCCGTACACCCGGATGCTGCTCGATGCGATTCCCGACTTGCACATGACCGGCAAAGCGCGAACGCCCGTGGCCGGCGAAGTGCCGAATCCATTGAATCCGCCACCGGGTTGCGCGTTCAATCCGCGCTGTCCGCGTAAGTTTGAACCGTGTGATCAATCGCGGCCCGCGTTGCTCAATGTGAAGGGGCGCCAAGTGGCATGTTTCGCGGCTTCGGCAACGGTTAATTCAGAGGCGTTGGCGGCATCAGCTTAATGTTAAGATGATGTACAAACGGGGGCTAGAGTCGCATAAGGGTAAAAGTCGACAATTGACAAAAGCGAGCTTTAGCCCTGAAGAAGCCGTCGTTTCGTTCAAAAGCTGAGGTAAGAAATTAGGGTCGTACGCTCGGCGATTCGAGCTTCATGCCCGCTGCACGTTTGGCCAGATACGCCTCAAGGTCCACCAGTTCGCTTGCGCCGTACGCATAGGGCTCCGAGCGAACGGCTGTCATGCAGCCGCGCAGCCGTCGTTGCAGGCTGCCGACCGCTTGCCATTCGAGACGATAAATTGGGTAACCCGTGGGATGCCCTTGCGGAATGACATTGCCACCCAGACGCTTACCGGCGAGCGCATCGTGGCAATCTCGACAGCTTAGATCGACTTGTCCGATGCGTTGATTGAAGAGCGCTTCACCCCGTTTTTGCGCTTCGACTAACTGCGGTTGACGCGGCGGAGCGATCAGAAGATCGCGCGATTCGAGCGCGATGGCGGATTCCAAACCCAGCAATGAGGCGTCCTCTGCGCGCCAGACGCTGCTTTTTTGCCGTATGACGCGGCACTGATTGATCTGCTGGCTCAAGTTGATGACGCGGCTCAATTCGCCCGAATACTGCGGGTAGCGCGCCGCCACGCCGCGCATGCCTTTGAGGTCGCCGTGGCAGTCGGCGCACGATTTTTGAGCGGCACCATCGCGTTTCGCCCAGAGTGCTTTGCCGTCCTGAACCCACAGCATCGCCGGGTTTTGCGTATCGTCCTTTTGCAGCGCCTGCGTCGCGGGTCGCATGAAATCAAAACCGGATTTGCGGATTTCCTGCGCCAAGCAAATTGAACCATAGCCGAATGACGTTAGCGCCAGCAGCAATCCCGCAACGCCGATTCTGCGCATCTCAGGCCACGGTCAGCGCAACTTGCTCGCGATGACTGAACCCATTGTCGCCGTCCCAGTTGAACACCAGCGTGCCGCTCGACACCGCGCGCAGGTTGAATGACAGATACGGATTTGCAGCGATGGCGGCGTGCATCGTCGCGGCGAATACGATGTCTCCAGCGTCGCCCGGTTTCGATGCATCGACGAAGCGACAGGAAAATTTTCGGATGAGATCGCGCGGCAATAAATTACCCTCGCTAGAGCGACGATAGCCCGTCTCCATCGAGTGCTGAACGAGTGCTCGAATCTCGATAATTTCGCCACGTTTTGCGGTTTTGGGGACAGTGATGAGCCCTCGTGCCATATCCGCTACTCCTCAATGCACGAAGCGATGGTAACGAGGACTTCGACAGTATGCGTCCAGCAACTGCCGTCGTTCATTTTGGCGACGGCAACCAGTTGCTGGGAAAGCGCGAGGCGAATCCGCGTTGCCACACGAGCGCGCCCTGCAACGGGCGACAACGTAAATTCGGCAATCTGATTCTGTGGATTTTTTTCGTTGAAGAGGGCGATGCCAACGACGTACTGCTCTGGCGTCATCGGACTGTCTACCGTGATCTCGACCGGAACGCTATTGCCGTTATCGACCAACGGTGCGATGTCAAATTTCACGCGGCCTTCGCGTACGACGCCACCGGCCGCATAGGCGTTGACGAGCGGTGTGAGCACCAAGCTCTGCGTGAGCGCAGCTGCGGGTCGCACGATGACACTCGCCATGAAACCCGCGCTGCTAGCCAGAAAGATTCGGCGCTTCATTTGAGTGACGCCAGCCACGCTACGACGTCTTCAACCTGTTGCGCGTTGAGGAGAGGCTTGTCACGCGCTGACGTGGACACGCGCTGCAATCCATCGGTTCGATAGTAAGCAGGCATGACTGAGGTGGGATTGATCTGCCGTGCATTCACGATTCGAAGGCGCAGTTGCGGCACGGACCAGCGCGTTCCCGCGCCTGCAAGGTTCGTTGAAATATCCCCCTGAAACCGATCTTCTACATTCGGTGCCTGATGGCAGAGCAGGCACATCCCGATCTGCCGATTGCCGACGATCATCCGACCCTTTGCAGCGTCTCCTGCTGCATCGGTCAGCGACGAAGAAATGCCGCCGTCAACCACCTCAAACGCGACCAACGGTGAACAGGACACGGGCGCGGCAGCAGCACTCACTGAGAGCGCCGCAACTACCAACGCCCGCGAGCTTGCCACGGCGTCGCTATGCCTTCAGACTATGGTTTTTGAGCGGCAAATCACGAATGCGTTTGCCGGTCGCAGCGAAGATCGCGTTCAACACCGCTGGCGCGGCAACGGCAATCGTTGGCTCACCGACGCCACCCCAAACGCCGCCTGAGGGCACGATCACAGTTTCCACTTTCGGCATGTCGGCAAGCTTCAGGCTCGGGTAGTCAGTGAAGTTGGATTGCTCGATACGCCCGTCCTTCATCGTGCATTCCTGATACAGCGCGGCCGACAATCCGTAAACAAACGAGCCTTCAACCTGCGCTTCGATCTGCTGCGGGTTCACGGCGTGGCCGCAATCGGTTGCGGCAACGATGCGATGAATTTTCAGAGCGCCGTCCTTGCTGACCGATACTTCGGCGCACGCGGCGACATACGAGCCAAAGCCCATCGTCTGCGCCAGTCCACGAAACACGCCTGCAGGCGCTGGTTTGTCATAGCCGATTTTTTCGGCGACGGCGTTTAATACAGCCAAATGCTTCGGGTGATTCTTCATGAGCTTGCGGCGCAGGGCGAGCGGCTCTTGTTTGGTCGCGGCTGCGATTTCGTCGATAAAACTTTCCAGATAAATCGTGTTCTGGTTCAAGTTCACGCCGCGCCAAAATCCCACGGGCGTGCTCGGATTACGCATGGCGTGATCTACCAAAAGCGTGGGGAATGTGTAGCCAATCGAGGCTTCTGGGCCCGGAGGATTCAACCCCTGAAACACCACCGGATCTTTGCCATCGCGAATATTTTGTGGCGCAACTCCGGCGAGAATCGATTGACCCGAAATGCGCATATGCAGCCCGGTGATCTCACCCTTGTCGTCAAGCCCAGCAACGAGTTTGCATTGTGTGACCGGATGGAAGCGACCCTGTGCCATGTCTTCCTCGCGCGACCAGATCATCTTGATCGGCGTGCCAGGCATTTGCTTGGCGATACCGACGGCTTGACGCACGTAATCCGTCGCACCGCGACGACCGAAGCCGCCACCAAGATGTATTTTGTAGACCTCGCACTGCGCTGCGGGCAACCCGGATGCGTCCGTTGCGGCTGCGTGCGCGGCCTCGCCGTTTTGCGTTGGTACCCATACTTCGCATTTTTCGGGTGTCCATTTCACCGTCGCGTTCATCGTTTCCATGCAGGCATGGTTTTGATGCGGATATGAATACACGGCCTCGATTTTGCGTGCAGAACCAGCGATTGCAGTCGGCGCGTCGCCGACGCTGTTACCAATAACTGCGTCTTTGGCAGCAAGTCCTGCCTTCAAGGTTTCGCCGAAACTCGCGCTCGACGCTTTGGCGTTTGGACCGTCATCCCATTCGATTTTCAACG